>DATBKV010000139.1:0-15885 GCA_036555745.1 Xanthobacteraceae bacterium
CAGGTCAACGTGACGGCCTTCGCGATCGTGCGGCCGCAGGTGCAGGCGGGCAGGGTCAAGCTGTTGGCGGTGACCAATACCACGCGCGCGTCGGTGGTGCCCGACGTCCCCACGGTGATCGAGGCCGGCTTTCCCCAGCTCGCGCTCGACGGGCTGGTCGGCTTCTTCGGGCCGCCGAGCATGCCGGAGAAAGTGCGCGAGGCCATCGCCGCCGACGTGCGCGCGGCGATGGATGCGACGGTGGAGGAACGCCTGGACGCCACCGGACAGCTTCCGCATTTCGGCGGCCCGGCCGAGTTCGCCGCCGAGATCGCGGAGCAGCGCGCGCGGCTCGCCGCCGCCGCCAAGGACCTCGGCATCGTGCCGACGCAGTGAGCGGGCGTGGCCCTCGTGCTGAGGAGCCGCGCTCTCTCGCCCTCGTGCTGAGGAGCCGCGCGGCGAAAGCAACCTCCGCATCTGCGCATGCTGGTAGCGCGGCGTCTCGAAGCACGAGGGCCGCCATTCGGGGCCGCCGCATCCTTCGAGACGCTCGCTTCGCTCGCTCCTCAGGATGAGGCGGAATGACGACCGCGACACCTTCGCAACGCTGATTTCGCTCGCTCCTCATCGCTCCAGACGCTCGCTCCTCGGCGATCGGGACTGCGACGGGGCGGCGGTACCGCGGTGCGGTTTGAACCTATTGCCCTCCCCGCGCGACTAACTGGTCGAAGAGCCTTTGCCGGGGACTTTCGATTGGCAAAGGCGGTCGATGGGATAGGGGGGCGTCATGCACGCAAAACGTGTGCTCTTGCTCGACTATGATCTCGGCTCGCTCGCGCTGCTCCTGATCGGGACCGGCGCCGCGGCTTTCCTGGCACTCAGCGGTTTCTGACGCTTCACCGGCTCGCCTCACGGACGAGCGCGGACGGCGTCGGCCGTGGGCCGGCATGACACAGACCTTTGGGGGAGAATCCCGATGTACAACTCACGCTATAATCGCATCCTGGCGGGGACGGCGCTGGCGCTGATCCTGGCCATCCCGCTCGCCGGCCTGGCCAAGAACGACGACCCCGCCGCGGCGCCGACCGCCGCGCCCGCCGCGGCAACGCCGTCCGCGCTGCCGGTGGCCGCGCCCGTGACCGAACCGGCTGTGCCACCGGCCGCGCCGGTCCCGGCCCCGGCGACGCAGGCGAACGAGCCGCCGGAGATCACCGACAGCGCCGCCCCGGCTGCGGCCGCCACCGGCGAGCCGCCGGCCGGCGCCGAGCCCGCGGCCGGCCAGACCGCCGCCACCGAGCCCGCCGCGGCGCCCGATCCGCTCGCCTCGCTCGACGCCGCCGACCGTCCGGTGGCCGAGAAGATCCGCGATCTCCTCGCCAGCAAGCCCGACGCCTTCTTCGGCGGCAAGAAGGAGCACGAGGCGATCGAAGCGTTCTACCAGGGCCGCAACCTCGCGCCGCTCTGGCTCGACAAAGGCATCGAGAACGCGCGCGCCGAAGCGGTCATCGCGCGCATGAAGGACGCCGACGCCGACGGGCTCGAGGCCGCCGACTACAAGGCGCCCGATTTCTCCGGGCTTGCCCTGGAGGGGCTGGCCGAGGCCGAGCTCAAGCTCACGCATACCGTGCTCACCTTCGCGCGGCACCTGCAGGCCGGACGCTTCCCCTACACCCGCGTCAGCCGCAATATCGAGCTGCCGCAGACGGCGGCCGAGCCTGCGGATGTGCTCGCCAGCATCGCGCAGGCGGCGGACGCGGGCGCGGCGCTCGAGCGATTGAGCCCGCAGAACGAGCCCTATCGCAAGCTCAAGGCGGCGCTGGCGGAGCTGCGCGCCAAGCCGGGCGCGGCCAAGGGCGCGGTCGCGCACGAGATCGAGACCGTGATCGCCAACATGGAGCGCTGGCGCTGGTATGCGCACGATCTCGGCGACGCCCACATCCTCGTCAACCTGCCGGACTTCACGCTGCGGGTGATGCATAACGGCGCGCAGGTGTGGACCACGCGCATCGTCATCGGCAAGCCCAGCATGCCCACCCCGCTGCTGAGCGAGACGATGAAGACCATCACGGTCAATCCGACCTGGACGGTGCCGCAGTCGATCGTGCGCAACGAGTACCTGCCGGCGCTGGCGCAGGATCCGACCGTGCTCGAGCGCATGGGGCTGCATGTCAGCTACGGCCGCGATGGCGTGACCATCACCCAGCCGCCCGGCGCCGGCAACGCGCTCGGACGCATCCGCTTCAACTTCCGCAACCGGTTCTCGGTCTACCAGCACGACACGCCGGACAAGTATTACTTCTCGCACACCGTGCGCGCCTACAGCCACGGCTGCATGCGCGTGCAGGATCCGGCGAAATACGCCGAGGTGCTGCTGCACATCGCGCGCCCGCAGGAGCACTGGACCGCGGCGCGGGTGCAGAGCCTCTACGGCCGCGGCGAGCAGGATCTGCAGCTGCAGCCGACCCCGATCTGGGTGCACCTGACCTACCAGACGGCGTTCGTCGACGAAGCCGGCAAGCTTGAGTTCCGGCGCGACGTCTACGGCCTCGACGGCCGCACCCTTGCCGCCATCAAGCGCGAGCGCGGCAATCTCGAGCCCGAGCGCAAGCACGAGCCGGAGGTGGCGCGCGTCACGCCGCGCAAGCCGGCGGCGCCGGCGGCCGCACCCGCCCGCACCGGCGCGCTCTACCAGTCGCCCTACGCCACGCCCGGCTACGCCCGGCCGTTCTCCCCGCTGCCGTTCTTCCGCTGAGGCGATTCCCCCCGGATCCCCAAGCGCCTCAGCCGCGAAGAACGCATCGAGAAGGGTGAGGGACGCATGTCCCTCACCCTTCCGCTTTTGCTGCCGATCTTTGCAAGGATGTCAGGGCCTACCCGCGCGAGCTCGGTCTCAACCCCTCACCCGGCTCGCTTGCCTTCGCTGCGCTTCGGCGCGCTCGCCACCCTCTCCCGCAAGGGGACGAGGGTTTCGTCGCTACGGTCAAACAAGTGGAGAGGCTCAAACAACAGCGAAACGCCGGCTCTAAAAGATCGTATCAATACCTGGCGTTGCCGGGGGTGCGCGGGAAGGGAATGGCGTCGCGCACGTTGGCGAGGCCGGTGACGTAGGCGAGCGTGCGCTCAAACCCGAGCCCGAAGCCCGCATGCGGCACGGTGCCGTAGCGGCGCAGATCCCGGTACCAGCCGTAATGCTCCTTGTCGATGCCGCGCTCGGCCATGCGCGCGTCGAGCACCGCGAGCCGCTCCTCGCGCTGGCTGCCGCCGATGATCTCGCCGATCCCCGGCGCCAGCACGTCCATCGCCGCGACGGTACGGCCGTCGTCGTTGAGGCGCATGTAGAACGCCTTGATGTCCTTGGGGTAGTTCATCACCACCACCGGCCGCTTGACGTGCGTCTCGGTGAGCCAGCGCTCGTGCTCGGACTGCAGGTCGATGCCCCACTTCACCGGAAACTCGAACTTCTCCTTGGCGCGCTCGAGCAGCGCGATCGCCTCGCCGTAGTCCATCCGCACGAACTCGGAGCCGACGATGCCCTCGAGCTTGGCGAGTAGCCCCTTCTCGATGCGCTGGTCGAAGAAGGCGAGGTCCTCGTGGCATTCCTTCAGCAAGGTCGCGAAAGTCGACTTCAGCAGCGCTTCCGCGAGCGTGGCGTCGTCGGCGAGATCGGCGAAGGCGATCTCCGGCTCGATCATCCAGAACTCGGCGAGATGGCGACTGGTGTTGGAATTCTCGGCACGGAAAGTCGGGCCGAAGGTATAGACCTTGGTGAGCGCGAGGCAGTAGGCCTCGACGTTGAGCTGCCCCGACACGGTGAGGAACGCCTCGCGGCCGAAGAAATCCTTGCCGAAATCGACGCCGCCTTGCGGCGTGCGCGGCGCGTTGGCGAGGTCGAGCGTCGACACCCGGAACAGCGCCCCTGCCCCCTCCGCGTCGGAGCCGGTGATGATCGGGGTGTTGACCCAGAAGAAGCCGTGCTCGTCGAAGAAGCGGTGGATCGCCTGCGCCAGCGTATGGCGCACGCGCGTCGCCGCCGCGATCACGTTGGTGCGCGGGCGCAGATGCGCGACCTCGCGCAGGAACTCGAGCGTGTGCGGCTTGGGCTGGATCGGATAGGTGTCGGGGTCCTCGACCCAGCCGATCACCTTGATCGCGCTCGCCTGCATCTCGAACGGCTGACCCTTGGCCGGCGACGGCACGATCGCGCCGGTCGCTTCCACCGCGCAGCCGGTCGTGAGCTTGAGCACCTCGTCGGCGTAGTTGGCGAGCGTGTTGGGCGCGACCACCTGCACCGGATGAAACGAGGAGCCGTCCGACACGTGCAGGAACGAGATGCCGGCCTTGGAGTCGCGCCGGGTGCGCACCCAGCCCTTGACCGTGACCGGCGCATCCTGCGGCGCCGCGCCGGCAAGAATCTCACGCACGCTGAACGCGCTGTAGTCCATGACGCCGAGGGTTTACTCCGGCGCGGCGAATTGTCCAGGAGCTACCACAGAGCTTGTTCGGGATGGGTGTCTGCACTCGCACGTGGGTATCGATCGACAAGCCTCTTGCGTGTCCCGGATGCGATGCAGCGCAAGCGTAAGCGCAGCGGTGCATCGCTGAACCGGGACCGCCGCGGACGGCCCAAGCAAGGCGGGTTTAGCCGACTTGCAAATGCTTAAGTGCCGATCTCGGGTAAACCCGAGATCGGTGTCCGCAGCGCACCATTCGCTTCGCTCATGCTGCGCTGCGCCCGGGACATGCCTTTAAGCCGGGGCTAGCCCTGGCGGCCGATCGCGATCACCGCCTCGTCGGTCTTGGCACCGTCGACGTCCCAGAACTTCTGAAAGTCCGGACCGTCGAGATAGGCGAGCTCGAGACCGATATTGGCGAGCGTGGTCTTGTAGGCGTCCGTGTGCGCCGCCTTGCCGATGGCGTCGCGCAAGGTCGCCGTGATCGCCGACGGCGTACCCTTGGGCGCGAAGATGCCGACCCAGAGATAGTACTCGACGTCATAGCCGAGCTCCTTGAGCGTGGGCACGTCGGGCAGCGCCTTCGAGCGCGTTCCGCCGAAACTCGCGAGCGGGCGCAGCTTGCCGGCCTTGACGTGCGGCAGCGTGGCCGACACGGTCTGCGTGGTCACCTGCGCATTGTTGCCGAGGATGGCGGTGATGGCGGGGCCGCCGCCGTTGGTCGGCAGATGCCGCAGGTGCAGCGGCCCGGTCGCCTTCTCCAGATAGGCGAGCGGCAGGTGCGAGGCGCCGTAGAGCCCGCCCGAGCTGAACACCAGCGTGTCCGGATGCGCCTTGGCGGCGTCGAGGAACTCCTTCAGCGTCTTGTAGGGCTGCTGGTCGTTGACCAGTAGCAGCACCGGATCCGCGACCAGGCGCGCGAGCGGAATGAAGTCGGCGCGGCTGGTCTTGACCGGACGGCCGAACAGCTTGTCGACCTGGGCGTAGCCGGAAATGCCGGTGTTGTGCGACAGCAGGGTGTAGCCGTCGGGCTTGGCGGAGGCGACGAACTGCGCGCCGACCTGGCCGGCGGCGCCGGCCTTGGTCTCGACCACGACCGGCTGCTTGAGGATCGGCTCCATCGCGGTGGCCAGCGGCCGCGTCACGATGTCGTTGGCGCCGCCGGGCGGGAACGCGTTGACGATGGTGATCGCGTGCGAGGGAAACGCCTCCTGCGCGAATGCCCGGGTCGCGGCGAGCGCGCTCGCGGCGGTCCCGATGACGAAGCAGCGCCGATCCATGTTGTCTCCTCCCGAGAGCGAGGGGGAGTATTCGCGCATGTGGGGTTGCCCGCAAGCCGAGCGCCGGCCGCGGTGCAGGGTCAAACTGCCACAGGGCGCGAGCGCGGGGCCGGCGCGATCAGTTGATGAACTCGACCTTGGTGCCCTTCTGCACCATCTTGCCCAAGGCGCGCGCGTCCCAGTTGGTGAGGCGGACGCAGCCGTGCGACTCGGTCTTGCTGACATGTGACGGGTCGGGCGTCCCATGGATGCCGTAGCCGTCGCCGAGATCGATCCACATGTTGCCGACCGGATTGTTGGGGCCGGCGGCGACGGTGAAGGGCTTCTGCGACTTCACTCCCTTGAAGTTGAGCTTGGGGGTGTAGTGATAGGTGGGATTCTCCACCACCGAGCGGATCGGGAGCGTGCCGTTGGGCGCGGGCCGCTCCTCGCTGCCCACCGAGGCCGGATAGAAGCTGATCACCTTGCCGTCCTTGTCGAGCGCGCGCACGGTCTTGGCGGTCTTGTCGACGACGATCTTCGCCACCTTCGCCTGCGTCGGCTTGCGCGCGACGTTGGGCACCATGATCTTGGTGCCGGCCTGGTCGAACGCCGCCTTCGGGTTGAGCCGGCTCAGCAGCGCCGGGTCGATGTGGAATTTTTCCGACAGCAGCTCGCGCGGGCTGGTGAAGTTGAGCGTCTTGAGCTCGGCCTTCTTCTCCAGCGACGACGGAATGGTCTTGTTGAACGGACCCTTCACGTCCGCCGGCTGAATTTCATACTCGGTCATCACCGGATCGCTGGAGCTCGCCGTCAGGCGCTCCCAGGTCTCGGCGTCGAGATGCCCGCTCGGCTTGATGCCGTTCGCCTCCTGAAACGCACTGACCGCCTTCTGGTCATTGGTGCCGGGCTTGCCGTCAATCTGCCCGGGCGAGAAGCCGGCGCGGTCGAGCAATATCGCAGCCTTGATGATGGCGGCGGTGCCGAGAGCGGGCGTGCGCCCCTTACTCTTGGGAGCCGACGCCGGCATTTGCGCCGCCTCGATCGCGTGCGCGTCGAGCGCGGGCGTCGGGGTCGCCTTGGCGTGGGTCTTGGGGTGGGCCTTGGCATCGGCCGCGCCCGACGCCATCAGCAGCGCGCCGATGCAGATGAGAAGCGCGGCCAGCGATCTGCCGATGGCCTGGGCGAACCGCGAATGATCGGCGCGGAGGCGCGCCGTGTGAGCGTTACCGGTCCCGGCTGCGGGGCCGAGGACATCGCGCGCGCGGCCGGCATCGAGAATTTCCATTGCAAGCTCCTACTCTATCGAAGCGAATCAACTCGACATGTCGCATCCCGGCGACGGCGAGCCGGCCGCGGCGCCGCCGCAATGCGGCGCCGTTCTCCTATGGACTGTGTCGGGAGGGACCTGAGTATTCCTGAATCCTGCAGCGCGATGCTGTCCGCAAATCTAGTCGATTGCGACTCTTCCGACTAGGCACGCAGCGGCAGCGTTTGCTGCGAGAGTTCTCGTCACCCTCGGTCGGTGAAAAGGACTCCGCTGTCGCCTGCGAGGCGCTGTTTCAATTCGATCTGCTGTGCCGGTAATGCTCGGATAAGTTGTAGTATTGTGTAGCACAATCAAAGAGATAGGGCCGATTAAACGGCGCGAGTGTAAAGCGCCTCACACAGCACGGCCGCCAGATTGTCTACAGCGGTTGTGTCGTTCGACGGCTACGGGACGACCAGGTTTCTCGGAAACGGGGGCTCCTATGCCGAAATACTGCGTGAGTTGCGGCCAGTCGAATCCGAGCGAGGCGAACTTCTGCGCCGGCTGCGGCCACCGGCTGCTCGAGACCTCGCACCAGCCCAAATTCGAGACCGCGGGCGGTCCGCTCGGCATCCTGCGGCACGTCACGCTCAGCCCGAACCTGCAGAATCTGTCGACGGAGGGCGAACGGCGGCAGGTGACCGTGCTGCGCTCAGATCTCTCCGGCTACAGCGCGCTGTTCGAGGCGCACGATCCCGAGCTCGTGCAGGAGATGCTCGAGCCGATCAGGGACATCGCAATCGAAGCGATCGCCGCGCGCCGCGGCCTCGTCACCCAGTTCAGGGGCGACGAGATCATCGCGCTGTTCGGCGCCGTCGTCAGCGAAAACGACGCGCGCGACGCGGTGCAGGCGGCGCTCGACCTGCACGAGCGGGTCAAGGAGTTCGGCCGCGAGGCGGCGGGACGAGTCGGCAAGGAGTTGGCGATGCATACCGGCATCTCCAGCGGGCTCGTCGTCATCCAGCCGAGCAGCAATCGCGACGGCCTGTTCGCGATTTCCGGCGACGCGGTCAATACGGCAGCGCGTCTGGCCGCGCTGGCGGCGCCAAACGAGGTGTTGATAGGTCCCGCCACGCTGCGCTGGATCGAGCCGTTCTTCAATCTCGAGCGGCTCGAGCCGGTCTCGGTCAAGGGCAAGGTCAACCCGATCACCCCCTATCGCGTGGTCGGCGCCTATTCCGAACGCTCGCCGTTCGAGGGCCGGCTGCTGCGCGGGGCGGCCGGATTCTTCGGACGGGCGCTGGAGCTTGCCCATCTCGGGCAGTGTCTCGAGCGCGCCCGCGCCGGGCACGGGCAGATCGTCGCGATTTCTGCGCAGCCTGGGCTGGGGAAGAGCCGCCTGGTGCACGAATTTCTGCGCGGCGCCGCGCGCGAGGACGTCACCGTGCTGGCCGGACGCTGCACGCCGGTCGGCGTCAACACGCCGTATGCCCCGTGGATCGATGTGGCCCAACAACTCCTGCAATTGCCGCCGGCTGCGAGCACCGAGCAACGGGTGGCCGCGATCCTCGCGGCCTGCAAGGAGCTCGCGCTCGATGCGCAGCGGCATGCGCCGGCGCTGTGTCATCTGCTGGCGCCGTCCAGCACCGAGCATGCCTTGCCGGCGATCGCGCGCGGCCCGGCCCGCGGCCAGATCCTGTGGCAGGCGCTGTTTGCGCTGATCCGGCGTAGCGCCAATCGCCGTCCGCTCGTGGTGGAGCTCGAGGACTGGCATTGGGCGGATGAAGCCTCGAACCAGTTCCTGCGCCATCATCTCGCGCATCTCGCCTCGCTGCCGGTCCTCGTCGTGTTGACGTTCCGGCCGAGCTCCCAGATGTCATGGCCCGTGCACGAGCACCTCACGACACTCAGTCTGCGGCCGCTCGAGCCCGACGCAATCGCGGCGATGGTCGGCTCCATGTTCGACGTCGCGGCAGTGCCGGGATGGTTCACCGCCGTCCTGCACGAGCGCACCGGCGGCAATCCACTATTCATCGAGGAGGTCGTGCGCTCGCTCAAGGACGAAGCCCTGGTCGGGGTGCAGAACGGCGAGCTTTCGTTTGCGGATCCGATGCCCGCCGTCGGCATTCCCGACACGGTGCAAAGCGCCGTGCTGGCGCGGCTCGACCGGCTCGAGCCGGCCTGGCGCGACATCCTGCGCCGCGCCGCCGTGATCGGGCGCGAGTTTTCGCTGTCGGTGCTTTCCCGCCTCGTCGATGCGGACGTCGATCTCGAGGGCATCATCTCGGAGCTGGAGGAGCTCGGTTTCGTCGCGCCGGTCCGCAACGGGGCGCAGTCGATGTTCGCGTTCAAGCACGTCATCATCCAGAACGTCGCCTACGAGACGCTGCTGCTCAAGCAGCGGCGTGAGCTGCACGGACTGGTGGCGCAGGCGATCGAGGAGCTGGCGGGCGGACGGCCCGAGGACTATTGCGAGCCGCTCGCCTTCCACTACTCGCGCGACCACGACCTCGACCGCGCGGTGCGCTATCTCGAGCTCGCCGGCGACCGCGCGATGCGATCGTTCGCGCTCGAAAGCGCCCGCAATCACTACTCCGCCGCAATACACCTGCTCACCGAAAGCCACCAGCGCGGCCGACGTATTGAGATCAGCCTCAAATGGGCGGCGGCGTCCCAATTCGCGACCAGCGAGGAGCATATCGAGGTCATGCGCCAGGCGCTCGCCGACGCGACCGCGCTCGCCGACAGCCGGCTGATTGCGAGCTGCCACTACTGGCTGGGGCGGATGCACTACGGGCGCGGCGACCCGAGCAGCGCGGTGCCCGAGTTCGAGACCGTGCTGGCCAATGCGGCCCATCTCAACGACGACCAGTTGCTCGGCCGCGCCTATTGCGTGCTCGGCCGGATCGCGTTGTTCACCGCCGAGCCGGCGCGCGGTGTTCGCTTCCTCGACCACGGGATCACCATCCTGCGCCCACTCGGCGATCTCGGCGAGATGGTGTACTCGATCTCCAGCCGGGCCTGCCTCCACGCCTTCGTCGGCGAGTTCGCTAAGGCCGAGGATCTGTTCGCCGAGGCGCTGTTCCTGGCGCGGCAGTACAAGGATCAGACCAACGAGGCGCTGGTGCTGCAGCAGCTCAGCTACGCGCGCTGCCTGCGCGGCAATTGGGAGGAGGCGATCGAGGCGGCCGAGAATTGTCTCGACGTCGCCAGGAAGTGCGGCTTGCCGGTGCTGGTCGCCTTCGCCGAGATCTTCCACGCCTATGCGCGCTGGATGCGGGGCGAACGCGAAGCTGGCCACAAGGATATCGTGCAGGCGATCCTCGGCTATCAAAACACCGGCTACCGGCTCGCGCGCTCGCTCGTGCACGGGTGGTGCGCGGAAGTGTGCGCTCTGCAGGGGGATCTCACGCGCGCGCAGGTGCACGCCGACCTCTCGATCGGAACCGACAAGCTGGGCGACCGCTTCGGCCAGATCCCGGCCTACCGCGCTCTGGCGCGAATCGCGCTGCAAAGCGGCCGGGCGAAGGACGCCAGGGATCTGCTGGCGAAGGCGATCGAGCTGAGCCAGGCGCGCGCAGCCATGCCCGACCTCGGCATCACCCACCAGCATGCCGCGGAAATCCTCACGCAGCTGCACGAACGCAACGCCGCCGCCCAACACCGCGCCAAGGCGCAGCAGATTTTCGGCTCAAGCGACATGCCGTGGTGGCGCGAGCACGGCGGTGCGCACGAGCCATCGACCCTGATACAGTTCCCGCAGCAGCGGGTGCAGCGGGTGTTGAACTGCGGCTGAGCTCACACAGCAGGGGGCGCTCCATGGCGACAGCAGATTCCGGCGACGGTCGGGAAGAGATCGACATTGCCATCGTGGGCGCCGGCGCCGCCGGCACCTATTGTGCCTGGCGATTGCAGACCCCGCAGAACGGACGCACGGCCGTGCTGTTCGAGCTTAGCGAACGCATCGGCGGCCGCCTGCTGTCGCGCGACATACCCGGCATCCCAGGGGTGGTCGGCGAGCTCGGCGGCATGCGCTTCCTCAGCCTGCAGCGGCTGATCGTCAGTCTCACACAGCATCTCGGGCTTGCCACGTCGAACTTCCCGATGGGAGGGGCGGAGAACATCGCCACGTTGCGCGGAGTACGGCTGCGGAATGCCGTATTTGAATATCCGCAGGTCGTTCCCTACCGGCTGCTGCCCGGCGAGCAGGGCTCCAGTCCGGGAAGCCTCCTGGTCAAGGCGATCAAGACCGTGATCCCCAATGCCGACTCACTGACACCGCAGGAGTGGGAGCAGGTCAAGCAGACCACGACGTGGAATGGGGACTATCTCTACAATTGGGGCCTATGGAACGTGCTGCTCTCGAACAACGCCGCCGCGGCGGGCAACCCGCCGGTGCTGTCGAGCGAGGGTTATGCGCTGCTCTACGACGGCGGCGGCTACGAGTCCCTGGTGGACAACTGGAACTGCGCGGAAGCGTTCGAGTATCTCCTGATCGACTTTCCGAAGGAGGCGCAATATCTGCGGTTGAGCCAAGGCTACCAGCGGCTGCCGGAGGCTCTTGCCAAAGAATTCGCAGCGGCCGGCGGCAAGATCAACATGAACCACCGTCTGGTCACGTTTGCGCCCAAAGAGGTCGACGGCGCGACGATGATCGATCTCGACGTCATGGACGAGGCCACCAATGCGATGCGCCGCTATCGCGCGAGCGCGCTCATCCTGGCAATCCCGCAGCGCGCGCTGGAGATCCTGGCGCAGGCGACCCCGACCTTGGCCACACCGGCGGTGCGCGAGTTGCTCAACGCGGTGATGGCGATGCCGGCCTACAAGGCGCTCGCCGTGTACGACCGGCCGTGGTGGAATGAGGAGCTCGGCATCAAAGCCGGCCGCTCGACCACCGACCTGCCGATCCGGCAGGTCTACTACATGGATTCGGCGAAGCCGCCGAACACCACATCGCTGATGCTGGCGACCTATGCGGACGGCCGCGCGCAAAGCTTCTGGGACGGGCTCTACAAGGGGCCAAAATTCCGCAAGAAGTTTGCGATCACGCCCAACAAGTTCTTTCCGCCCGCGGGCGCGGCGGCGCTGAAGGAGCTCGACCCTTACCTGGCGCCCGACGATTTCGGCCGCACGCTGCACGCGCTCACGGCCGACATGCATCAACTCGGGCCTGACCGCATCCCCTGGCCGAATGCCGTCTACGCGAAGGATTGGACCGAAGACCCTTATGGCGGCGGATGGCACTTCTGGCGCCACAGCATCAAGGTGTGGCAGACGCTGCCGCGCTTGCGCCAGCCCGTCGACCACCTTCCGCTTCACATCTGCGGCGAGTCCTACGCCAACCAGCAGGGTTGGGTCGAGGGAGCGCTGACCTCCGCCGAGCACGTGGTGCAGAAGTATTTCAAATTGCAGACGCCAAGCTGGCTGTACCCGCAGAATTACTTCCTCGGTCCGTAGCGAGGAGATCGCGGGGCGCTGCAGCGCTACCGGGTTCGGAGCCTTGCGGCGTCTCAAGCTTCCGGCGGCACCGGGCGGGGCTTGCGGTCGTCGCCGATCGCGACATAGGTGAAAATTCCCTCCGTCACCGCGATCTGCTGCTCGCCGATGCCGCGCCGAACCCAACTCTCGATCTTCACCGTTATCGACGTCCTACCGACCCTGATAATCTCCGCGTAGCAGGTCACCTCGTCGCCGATGAACACCGGGCGGTGAAAGGTCATGGCCGTGATCGCCACGGTAGCCGTGCGGCCCCTGGCGCGCCGCGTGGCCGCGGTGCCGCCGGCGAGATCCATCTGCGAGAGCAGCCAGCCGCCGAAGATATCGCCATGCGGATTGGCGTCCGCGGGCATGGCGATGGCGCGCAGCGCCGGCTCGGTTCGGGGCGGTTGCTGCTGGATGTTGGAGGCATTCATGGCAGTGCTTCCAGGGGTTGCGATTATGCCGCCGCGGCTTACCCCATGTCCCGGACGCGGCGCAGCACGTAGCGCGCGCAACTGGCTTGCCCAGTCTGCGCAAGGTTAATTGCGGCGCGCGGAGCGGTGCGCCGCTGATCCGGGACCACCACTGCTGGTGCGGCCCCGGGTCTGCAGCGCATCGTTTCACGCTGCGCTGCGCCGGGGACATGTCTGGGGAGTTGCCGAGCTTTTCATCGCTGCTATCGTAGCAGCGGGGAAACGATGGCGAAAATCACGAGCATGGCCGGGATCGGTGAGCCGGTCGCGCGCAAGGAGGACGCCCGGCTCGTGACCGGGCGAGGCCGCTTCAGCGACGACGTCAATCTTCCCGGACAGGCGTATGCGGTAATGCTGCGCTCGCCGCACGCGCATGCCCGGATCCGCGTGATCGACGCCGGCGCCGCGCTGGCCTTGCCCGGCGTGGTCGCCGTGCTCACCGGCGCCGACGCAATGGCCGATGGACTCAAGCCGATCCCGCACCGGCCGATCATCGGCCCGCCCGACATCGCCCTCGGACGGCGCGATGCCTCCGACAAATTCCTCTTCCCGCACCGCGTGCTGCCACACGACAAGGCCCGCTTCGCCGGCGAGGCCGTAGCGATGGTGGTCGCCGACAGCCTCACCGCCGCCCGGGATGCCGCCGAGCGCGTGCGGGTCGAGTACGAGCCACTGCCGGCGGTGACCAACGCGCGCGACGCCGCCGCGGCCGATGCGCCGCGGCTCTGGGAGGAGGCGCGCTCGAACGTCTGTGTCGACGCCGAGGTCGGCGACGCCGCCGCGACCGCGGCAGCGTTCGCCCGCGCGGTGCACGTGGTCGAGCTCGAAACCTGGGTGCAGCGCGTCACCGGCGTGCCACTCGAGCCGCGCGCGGCGATCGGCCACTACGACGCGGCCACCGGCCGCACCACGCTCTATGCCGGCAGCGGCGGCGTGGTGCGCCAGAAGCACGAGCTCGCCGGCATCCTCGACGTGCCGCCGGAGCGCGTGCGCGTCGTCGCCGGCGACGTCGGCGGCAATTTTGGCACCCGCAACGCGTTCTATCCCGAATTCGCGCTGGTGGCCTGGGCGTCGCGGCGCGTCGGCCGGCCGGTGAAATGGACGTGCGAGCGCCACGAAGCCTTTCTCAGCGACTACCAGGGACGCGACCTGTCCGTGCGCGCCGATCTCGCGCTCGATCGCTCCGGAAATTTCCTCGCGCTGCGCGGCGACCTCGTGAGCAATGTGGGGGCGCACACGGTCTCGTTTGTGCCGCTGACCAAGGCAGTGTCGGTGCTCTCCAGCGTCTACCGCATCCCGGCGGCGCACGTGCGCGCCCGCGCGGTCATGAGCAACACGCCCCCCACCAACCCATACCGCAGCGCCGGCCGGCCCGAAGCAATGTTCGTGATCGAGCGGCTGATCGAGCGCGCGGCCGCAACCCATGGCTTCGACCGGATCGCGCTGCGGCAGCGCAACCTGATCCGCCCCGACACGATGCCCTATGCCAATCCGCTCGGCCTCACCTACGACAGCGGCGAGTACGAGCGCGTCATGCGCAGCGCGCTCGCGCGCGCGGACTGGGATGGCTTCGCGCGCCGGCGCAAGGCGGCGGCGCGACGCGGCCGGCGCCGCGGCATCGCGGTCGCCAATTACGTCGAGTTCACTACCGGCGCGCCGCGCGAATGGACCAAGGTCAGCGTGCTGCCGGCGGGCCGCGTGGAGGTGGCGATCGGCACGCTGTCGAGCGGACAGGGCCATGCGACCAGCTTCGCCCAGTGCGTCGCGCAGTGGCTAGGCGTGCCGTTCGATTGCGTCGAGCTTATCCAGGGCGACACCGATATCGTCCCGATCGGCGGCGGCTCCCATTCCGGCCGCTCGATGCGACTTGCCGGCATCGTCATGGGCAAGGCCGCCGATGCGATCGTCGCAAGGGGGAAGAAAATCGCCGGCCACGTGCTCGAGGCCGCCGAGCACGACATCGAGTTTGCGGACGGCACCTTCACCGTGAAGGGCACCGACCGGCGCGTCGGCATCTTCGAGCTGGCGGGCGAGGCGCTCGCGGGCAACGATCTGCCGAGCGAGCTCACGGGCCCGCTGGCCGCCGCGTGCGACCATACCGTCGATGTCGGCGGCTTTCCTTATGGCAGCCACGTCTGCGAGGTCGAACTCGACCCGGAGCTGGGAACCATCGAGATCGTCGGCTACGCCGCCGTCGACGACGTCGGCCGCGCCGTCAACCCACGCATCCTGCACGGCCAGTCGCACGGCGCGATCGCGCAGGGCGTCGGGCAGGCGCTGGCGGAGCGCTGCGTCTACGAGGAGAAGAGCGGGCAGCTGCTGTCGGGGTCATTCATGGACTACGCCATTCCGCGCGCGTGCGATCTCTTGCCGTTCGACACCGAGATCAGCGAGGTGCTGTCCCCGAACAATCCGCTCGGCGTGCGCGCCGGCGGCGAGGGCGGCACCACGCCGGCGCTCGCGGTCGTGGTCAACGCCGTGCTCGACGCGGTCAACGAGCTCGGCGTCAAGCACCTGGACATGCCGGTCACGCCGGAACGGATCTGGCGCGCGATCGGGGGACGGCCTCGCTGAATTCGATGGCGTATCCGCTGGCGTCGCGCGCCGCTCTCGCCTATTGAGTTGACGCGCATCGCCGCGGCGAACGGCCCGTGAACGCGTTTTGGAGGGACATGCATGTCGAACGAAATTCTCACCGCCCGCAAAGGCCCGGCGCTGGAAATCACGCTCAACCGTCCGCAGATCGGGAACGCCGTCTCCGACGCCATGGCGGTCGAGCTGACCAAGCTCCTGCTCGCCGCGGGCGAGAGCGCGGACATCGTGGTGCTGCGCGGCGCAGGCGAGGATTTCTGCGTCGGCCGCGAGACCATGGGCAAGCGCGCGCCGGGCGCGCCGCCGGAAGCCTTCGAGCTGCGCCGCCGCAACGACGTGGTGTTCAACTGCTACGGCGCGTTCCGGCGCTGCGAGGTGCCGGTGATCGGAGTGGTGCGCGG
>DATBKV010000140.1:0-3844 GCA_036555745.1 Xanthobacteraceae bacterium
GACCCGCTGGTGCTCGCGCGCTACCCGGCGGCGAAGCCCGGTATGGAAGGCTGGGTGGTGCGGCTCGACGCCGAGCCGAAGGGATAGCACGCTATAGTCTTCGCGCCGAGCGGCCGCCGGATGAAGGCACGCGCCGCTATAGAGCCTGTTGGCTGCCCCGCATCCTCGCGATCTCTCCGCTGTCATGCGCGCGCAGGCGGGCATCCAGTAACGCGTGAAGGTGCTATTCCAGCCGGAGTGGCGCCTCTCAGCACGGCTGGCGATTACTGGATCGTCCGCTTTCGCGGACGATGACACCCGAGTGGACAGCGGGGGGAGACCGTCGGTCACATGATCGCGAATTCGGTGTTGCGGCGGTCGGTCACCAGCATGCTGCCAGGATAGTGGGTGATGCAGAATTCCGGCTTCACCGTCGCCACCACCGATTGCGGCGTGACGCCGCAGGCCCAGAACACCGGCAGCTCGTCAGCCTCGACCGGCACCGCATCGCCGTAATCCGGCTTCGCAAGGTCGGCGATGCCGATGAGCTCGGGCTTGCCGATGTGCACCGGCGCCCCGTGCACCGCCGGAAAGCGCGTGGTGATCTGGATCGCGCGGATCGCGTCCGCGGGCGTCATCGGCCGCATGGAGACGACCATCGGCCCGTGGAACGGCCCGGCCGGCGCGGTGGCGATCGAGGTGCGGTACATCGGCACGGTGGCGTTGCAGCTGATATGGCGCAGCTCGATGCCGTCTTCGATCAGCGCTTCCTCGAACGAGAACGAGCAGCCCAGCACGAAGGCGACGAGATCGTCGCGCCAGTGCGCGCGGATGTCGGGCGGCTCGTCGACGAGCTCGCCGTGGCGGAACACGCGATAGCGCGGCAGGTCGGTGCGGATGTCGAGGTCCTCGGCGAGCGTCGGCAGCCGGAAGTCCCCAGGCGCCGAGGCCGCCAGCAGCGGACAGGGCTTGGGATTGAGCTGGCAGAAGCGCAGGAAATCGCCGGCCAAGCTCGCGGGCAGGATCGCGAGATTGCCCTGCACATAGCCGGGCGCGACGCCCGCGGTCGCGCCCGCAAGCCTGCCGGCGCGGGCGGCGAGCCGCGCAGCGCGCCCGGTTTGCGGGACCCCCTCGCGGGTGATGGTGGCAACGGTCATGAGGTCTCCTCGGGGCCTGCGTCAAACATTCACGTGTGACCATCTTATCATCACCGACGCGGGGGAAACCGGTTGAATATGGCCGCGGGATCGCGTTTGCTAAGGTTCATGGACAGGAAGAACCCGGCAACGGGTCGGTCTCAAATTTGGAGAGGAACTCGCAATGACTGACCAAGAGAACACCTGGGATCGCAGCGATGAGCTCCGGCACGGCGGCAGGGTCACGCGCCGCCGCCTGATCGGCTATGGCGCGGGCGCGCTGGGCGCGACCATGCTGGCGCCGGCGCCCTGGCAGGCGGCCTTCGGCCAGGCCAAGCCCTACAAGATCGGCTCGCTGCAGCCGCTCTCGGGCGCGGGCGCGGCCGGGGGCATGACCGCGCTGGTCGGCCTGCAGATGGCGGTCGACCGCATCAACAAGTCGGGCGGCATCAACGGGCGCCCGATCGAGCTGGTCGTGGCCGACGACGAGTCCAAGCCCGACGTCGCCCGCCGCAAGGCCGAGAAGTTGGTGGTCGAGGACAAGGTCGACGTCCAGGTCGGCGGCTTCCTCTCCAATATCTGCCTCGCCTGCATGCCGGTGTGGGAGGAGGCCAAGATCGTCAACATGATCAGCGTGTGCCTCGACACCACGCTGACCACCAGCAAGTGCAACCGCTACACCTTCCGGCCGTTCGACTACGCGCCGGCCCAGGCGGTGGCGTTCGCGCCCTACCTCGTCAACAAGATGGGCAAGAAGTGGCACATCGCCTACGCCGACTATTCCTGGGGCCAGTCCACCCGCGACGCCTACGCGCAGGAGATCAAGAAGGCCGGCGGCGAGGTCGTCGGCACCACCGGCATCCCGCTCGGCACCGCCGACATGACGCCGTTCCTGTCCAAGATCTCGGGCAACTTCGATGGCCTGTTCGGCATCTTCTTCGGCAAGGACGGCGTGACCATCGGCAACCAGGCCTACGACCTCGGTCTCACCAAGAAGTACAAATGGGCCGGCGACGGCGCGGTCGCGGAGTCCACCAACCTGCCGGCGCTCGGCAACAAGATCGAGGGCTTCGTCGGCATCAACCGCTACGTGCCCGTGTTCGATCCGCCGCTCAACACCGCGGCGCACAGGAAGTTCTTCGACGAGGCGGTCAAGCGGCTCAAGGCGATCGATCCGTCGGGCCCGCTGCCCGACCGCTACGTGCAGTCGAACTACGAAGCCATGAACGCGCTCAAGATCGGCATGGAGAAGTCCAAGTTCCGCGGACGCGAGGACACGATGAAACTGATCGAGGCGCTGGAGGGGCTGGAGATGAAGGAGGGCGACGACTTCCCGCAGGGCGACAAGGTGCTCCGCAAGGAGGACCACCAGGCGTTCCTGCGCGAGTTCATCTTCGACATCAAGGGCGACAAGCACCACATCCTCGAAACCGTCCCCAAGGAAAAGACGATCTTCCCGCCGGCCTGCAAATTCGCCTCGAGCTGAGGTGTCAGCGAGCTTCTGATCCGTGTCCCCGGGAGCAGCGCGGATGGCGCGCTGCGGCCCGGGAGCGTTTTACGGGGTCCCGGGATCGACGGCGCAGCGTCCGTCCATGACGCGACATAGTGCAGTTCCCGTTTGAGATGGAATCAGCGCGCCGCTTCGCATCGCCCCCCACCCCCAACCCTCCCCGCAAGGGCAGGGCTATCGGATATGAGCGAGCATGGCTGCCGATGATGCGCTGCGCGTTTGTTGCGCTGGGTCCCAGGTCTCGTTCCACTCGCGCAACCGCGCTCGCTGCACTCGCCCGGGACACGATAATTCGTATCCCGGACGAGCGAGCGCCAGCGAGCGAAGATCCGGGATCCAGGGGCCATGCTCTGGCTGGAGAGGTGGCGCGATAGCCCGGCCCGCAATTGGGAGGGGAGCGCATCGAGCGCGCGGCACCTCTCTGGGTGAATTCGCGCGAGACGCGAGCTAGGGACTTCGCGGCCTTGGCATGACGGCTGACACGTCCATCGATCGGGCCCTGCCGGCCGATGCCGGCCGCGTTGCCGCGACGACCGCGCTGTTGCGCACCGAGAACCTGACCGTCCGCTTCGGCGGCCTGACCGCGCTGAACAACGTCAATTTCGAGATCCCGCGCGGCGAGGTTTGCGCCATCATCGGCCCGAACGGCGCGGGCAAGAGCACGTTCTTCAACTGCCTCACCGGCGTGATGCGTCCGACCTCCGGACGCATTCTGCTCAACGGCGAGAACATCGCCGGGCTGCGCTCCAACCGCATCTCCCAGAAAGGCGTCGCCCGCTCCTACCAGATCACCAACATTCTCCCCAATGCCAGCACGCTGGAGAACGTGCGCATCGCCGCGCAGTCGCGCCGGCACGGCTGGAACATGCTGAAGTATCACGGCGACTTTCCCGACATCAACGAACGGGCGCAGGCCGTGCTGCATTCGGTCGGGCTCCTCGGCAAGGCCGACGAGCTCGCCGCCAATCTCTCGCACGGCGAGCAGCGCAACCTCGAGATCGGCATCGCGCTCGCGACCGAGCCGCAGCTCTTGTGCCTCGACGAGCCGACGGCGGGAATGAGCGCGGCCGAGACCCACGAAACCATGGCGCTGGTGCGCCGCATCGCCGAGAACCTGACGATCCTGATCGTCGAGCACGACATGCAGGTGGTGATGGCGCTGGCGCAGCGGATCACGGTGCTGCACTACGGCGAAGTGCTGGCGGAGGGGACGCCGGCC
>DATBKV010000141.1:0-10328 GCA_036555745.1 Xanthobacteraceae bacterium
CATCAACCAGATGGTGCGGGTCGTGCGGCTCGGCGCCGGCTCGCCTGAGGAGATTGCGCAGCCGGGTGAGGAAGGCGAGGTCATTGCGCTGGTGGCGGGGGACGAATCCTTCGAGGGCTATTGGCGGCGGCCGGAGGCTGACGCCAAGGCGCTCCGTCAGGGTTGGTACTTCACCGGCGACACGGGTTATTTCGATTGCGAGGGCGATCTCTTCGTCACCGGCCGGGTCGATGACATGATCATCAGCGGCGGCGAGAATATCTCTCCAGTGGAGATCGAGAGCTGCCTGTCGTTGCACCCGGCGGTGTCGGAGGTCGCGGTGGTCGGCCTTGCCGACGAGCGCTGGGGCAAGATCGTGTCCGCCTTCGTCAAGCGGCGTGTCCTCGTCGAGCCGGACGAGCTCGACGGTTTTTGCCGGCAATCCGGGCTCGCCCATTTCAAACGCCCGCGGCGCTACATCTTCGTCGAGGCGATCCCGAAGTCTCCGGTGGGCAAGCTGCTGCGGCGCAAGCTGGTGGCGGGAGAATACGAAGCGGAGCGCGGCGAAGTCCGCCAACAGGAAAACGCAACATGAATGCGACATTTGCCGATCCCCGGATCGCCGCGCTCGACGGCTTTCGCGTGGAAATTGACCCTGCGCACGAGCGCGCCGACGTGATCCTGGACCGGCCGCCCTTCAACATCGTATCGATGCCCCAGCGCGATCAGCTGCGGCTCGTGTTCGAAGCGTTGGACGAGGATGCGGGCGTGCGGGTGATCGTCTTGCGCGCCGCCGGCGAGCACTTTTCGAGCGGCGGGAACATCAAGGGATTCCTTGAAGCCAGCCCGGAGCATGTCGCGCGGCTGGCCTGGAACATCGCCGCGCCGGCCCGCTGCGCCAAGCCCGTGATCGCTGCCAATCGCGGCTATTGCTTCGGCGTCGGGTTCGAGCTCTCGCTCGCCTGCGACTTCCGCATCGCCTCCGAAACCTGCTTCTACGCGCTGCCGGAGCAGCGGCTCGGCCAGATCCCCGGCTCGGGAGGATCGGCACGGCTGCAGAAGATCGTCGGCATCGCCCGCACCAAGGACATTGTGATGCGCTCGCGGCGGATCCCGGCCAAGCAGGCCTGCGACTGGGGCATCGCCACGGACTGCGTGCCGGACGACAAGCTGGAGGCCGTCACCACGGCGCTAGTCGATGAACTGCGTGCATTCTCGCCGCTCGCCCAACGCACGGCCAAGAAGCTTCTGAACGACACCGAGGACGCCACGTTGTCGCTTGCGATCGAGCTCGAAGGGCATTGCTACAGCCGGCTTCGGCAGTCGGACGATTTCCGCGAAGGCGTCGAGGCGTTTCACGCCAAGCGGCCGGCGCAGTTCAAGGGAACGTAAGCGCGCCTCGCCGCGATCCAGAAACCGGAACCTCAACCAAGGGAAAGCCATGAAGACACTGACGCCAGCCGCATTCGGCTTGATTGCCATGACGCTCGCCGCCGCGCTTGTCGCCAGCCCGGCGGCGAGCGCGGACAGCTACCCGACGCGACCGATCCAGGTCATCGTTCCGTTCGCCGGCGGCAGCGCCAGCGACGTCGTGACCAGAATCCTGGTCGATCGCGCGGGCAAGTCGATCGGCCAGCCGTTCGTGATCGACAACCGCCCCGGCGCCGGCGGCAATACCGGCACCCTTGCGGCGGCCAGGGCCACGCCGGACGGCTACACGCTGGTGGGCAGCGGCTCGGGACCGGTGGCCGCCAACAAGACGCTCTATCGTGATCTCGGTTACGACGCTGAGAAGGATTTCGCGCCGGTTGCCATGATCGGGGTCTTCCCCATCGTCATCGTGGCGAGCACCAAGCTGCCGGTGAAGAACCTCGCGGAGCTGATCGCCTATGCCAAAACCCGGCCGGGGGAGCTCAACTACGGCTCGGTCGGCATCGGCAGCTCGCAGCACCTCGCCGGGGCGTATTTCGACCAAGTCACGGCGGTTAAGCTCACCCACGTGCCTTATCGCAACATCGCGCAGTACGCGCCGGACCTGATCGCCGGCACGGTCCCGCTCGGCTTCCAATGGCTGCCCAACGTGCTGGCAACCCTCAACAGTGGAGGCGCCCGGGCGCTCGCGGTCGCCAGCAAGCAACGCATGGCCGCGCTCCCGGACGTTCCAACCACCGCCGAAGCCGGGCTTCCGAACTATGAGGCTTCCGGCTGGTTCGTGATGCTGGCGCCGAAGGGAACCCCGCAGCCGATCGTCGCCAAGCTCAACCAGGAGCTCAACGCCGCCCTTTCGGATCCGACGCTGCGGGCAAAATTCACCGAGCAAGGCGCGGAGCCCGTGGTGTTCACGCCGGACGCACTCGGCAAATTCATCTCGTCCGAAGTCATCAAATGGCGCGACATCATCACCAAGGCCGGGATCCAGCCGATCCAATGAGGATCGCTTCCGGGATCGAGATCACCTAGCGCTCCCGCACGCGTCAGCAGCGCCTCCTTGCATTCACGTAGCGCATGCTGGCGTCGCCGCGAGTCGGGAGTTGTGCAGCAGGCGATGGCATGGCGATCGAAGAGCGCGTCCTGATTGCCGGCGCCGGGCCGGTCGGCCTGGTGGCGGCGGCCAATCTGGTGCACGGCGGGGTGCCGGTGACCGTGTTCGAGACCGGGGCCGATCTGAGCGAGGAGTCGCGTGCCTCGACGTTTCATCCGCCCACCCTCGACATGCTGGAGCGCCTCGGGGCGGCGCAGCCGCTGATCGCGCAAGGGCTGCAAGCGCCGCGCTTTCAGTATCGGACCAAGCGGCACGGCGTGCTGGCGCGGTTCGATTTCGGCGCCATCGCCGACGTCACCGCGCACCCCTATCGGGTGCAGTGCGAGCAATCCAAGCTGACGCGTATCCTCTACGAGCAGCTTCGCGCGCACGCGAATTTCGAGATGCAGTTCGGCAGTCCGGTGCGGCACGTGACGCAGCGTTCCGACGGCGTGGAGGTCGCGATCGAGCGCGAGGGTGGCGCCGAGACACGCACCGGCCGTTGGTTGATCGGCGCCGACGGCGCTCGCAGCGACGTGCGCCGCTCGCTCGACGTCGATTTTCCGGGATTTACCTGGCCCGAGCGCTTCCTGGTGGTGAGCACGCCGTTCGATTTTCACGCCGTGATCCCTGACCTCGAGGCCGTGAGCTACGTGGCCGATCCCGAGCGCTGGCATTTCCTGCTGCAGATTCCCGGACTCTGCCGCGTGATGTTTCCGATCGCGCCGGACGAGAGCGACGATCTCGCATTGCGACCCGAATTCGCGCAGTCGCTGATGGCAGGTATCGTCCCGGGCATTTCGCGCTACGAGGTGGCGCACGTCACCCTCTACAAGGTGCACCAACGGGTGGCGAAAACATTCCAGCACGGGCGGGCCTTCCTCGTCGGCGACGCCGCGCATATCAACAATCCGCTCGGCGGCATGGGGATGAACGGGGGAATCCACGATGCCATCAATCTGACGTCGCGGCTCGCGGATGTCTGGCACGGCAGCAAGCCGCAGGGCGAGCTTGCGCGCTATGACCGGCAGCGCCGGCTGGTGACGCTCGAATATATCGAGAAGCAGTCGATTCAGAACAAGCGCAATCTCGAGTCCGACGGAGTCGACTTCGGGCGCAGCCTTACCGAGATCGCGGCGGACGAGCGCCGCACCTACGAGTATTTGCTGCGGGTGTCGATGATCGCAAGCCTGCGCCGGGCGCAGGAGCTGGGCTGAAGCAGCAACACGCCACTGCTTTATTCCGCCGGCACTGCCGCGACCACGCCCTGCTTAGATGGCCGCGGCACCGGCGACGCTGCCGGCAGGCGACCGAGGCCAAACAGGAATGCAGCCACGATCGCGTAAGCGATTGCGACGGCCGGCGTGACGGCCACACCCACCGATTCCCCGTGCATGAAGCCGAAGAAAGTCAGCACCGCCCCGGACAAGGCGAAGGCGGATGCCTCCGCGAACTTCTTCTCGATGACGAACACGCCGACGGCGCCGAGCACGAGACCGGTGAGAATCGAGCCGCCGCCGAGAACCTCGAGTCCATGATAGAGCACGCCGACCTGGCCGAGCTTGTCGAAACCAATCGCCGCCGCGGTGGTTCCCGCCGCGCCGAGCGCGCCGTCCATCAGGGTCTTGCACCAGGCCGCAAGATGCGGCGTGAGCGCCAGCACGATCGCGGGCGCGTGCGCGCTCGGCGTGGTCTGGAACGCCTGGGCGCCGATCAGCATGCCGATGTAGAGCAGAATCGGCGAGATCGCGACCACCGGAACGAGCGCCAGCAGCACGGCGACAATGCCAAACCACGAGAGCACGATCACCATGATGCCGGTGGCCGCCGAATAGCCGATGCGCCCACCCATCGCCTTCCAGCCGGGATGACCGATATAGACCGCGTTGATGAAGGGATTTCCCATCAGGCAGCCGATCAGGCTGACGACGCCATCGGCGGTGAGCACGCGGGTGGTCGGATAGGCGTCGCCGGCCGCCTCCGCGCTCTCCACGTTGTCCATGGCCTCGACCAGATCGTAGATGCCGAACGGAATCGCGGTGACAAGAATGATGCCGAGGAATTCGAACCCGGAGAACACATGGTCGAAGGCCGGGATCGGCACCGAGAAGCCGAAATTCGTGAACGCGCCGCGCAGTCCCGCGAGACTTAGTCCCCCGTAGCCGAGGCCGAACAGGTTGGAGCCCCAGGCGATCACCATACCGGCGGCGATGGCAACCAGGCCGGCCGGGATGCCTCTGGGATACCTGAACCCTCCGAACCAGCTGACCAGAATGATCGCAAAGCAGGTGAGCCCGATGACCGGCGTCATGTACATTTCGAGTGCCGGCCGCATGGCGATGAACGTGATCGAGACGCCCGCCAGCGTTCCCAGCAGCGCGGCACGCGGCGTGATCCGACGAATATAGGGCGCGATGAAGCCGCCGATCATCAGGATGAAGCTCTGGAAGAACACCCAGACGAGCCCTGCTTCCCAGCCCTTGACCGGATCGCTGGTCCTCAGCGTGATCGGCAACATGATCACGAATGTCACGATGAACATGTGCGGCACGCTCACGCCCGAGGGCAATGCGCAGACGTCGCTGCGACCGGTCTTGAGCGCCAGCCGATAGGCGAGAAACGCGTAATACATCGTGGAGAGGCACATCATCAGGCCGAGCGCCGGCAGGATGCGTCCGAAGACCAACGCGTCCGGCATCTTCAATACGAACCGCAGCAGACCCGTGAGCACGAGCATGTTGACCAGGATATTCGTGCCGAATCCGAAGAACGCGTTCCAGTCTCCGGTCGTCCACAGCGCCGGGCGTGTCCTTTCCGACGTGATCGACATGACGGCACTCTCCCGTTCAGCCTGAGAAAAGAAGCAGGCTTCTCCAGCGCGCCGCCGTCACACCCCCGATGGAAACGCCGGGTGTCGCGGGCGGGCGCGATGCGATCCGTCGCAAGCAACATGCCAGTTCGGCGCGATCCTTTGCGGGGCTTCCGCCGGCGCGGGGAGAGCCGAGTTTGATGCGCTCAGGCCGGCAGACCGTCCGTAGCGGTGCGGATGCGGCACCGAGGCGGCAAATGGGACGCTGCCGAAAATTTGAGTTCACTGACTAAATTGTCACCGCCGCCCTGCACGCCGGTTATCCATTAGCGCAAGGCGACGCGAGCGCCGCGATGACCTCCGCCGACGCGGATACCGAGCCGAAAATCCCATCCTGGGCCTTGATCATCTGGAGGCCGATCTCGTGAAACTGCGGAAAATACGACGCGCAGCAATCGGAGAGAACGATGCAACGGAAGCCGCGGTCGTTGGCTTCCCGCACGGTGGTGTTGACGCAGACTTCGGTGGTGACCCCACACACCAGCAGCGTTTCGACGCTGCGGTTTCTGAGCATCAATTCCAGGTCGGTCTGGTAGAAGGCGCCCTTGCCCGGCTTGTCGATCACGGGCTCGCCGGCGACCGGATAGAGCTCCGGGATGATGTCGTGTCCGGGCTCGCCGCGCACGAGGATACGGCCCATCGGGCCCGGGGCGCCGATGCGCAGCGCCGGATCGCCGCGCTCGAGCTTGATCGCCGGAGCATCGCTGAGGTCCGGCTGGTGCCCTTCGCGGGTATGGATGACGAGGATGCCGGCGTCCCGCGCGGCGGCGAGCATCTCCGTGCAAGGCCTGACCGCGGTCTTCAGGCGTGAAACGTCGTTGCCGAGCGCGGCACCGAAGCCGCCGGGCTCCAGGAAGTCGCGTTGCATGTCGATGATGACGAGTGCGGTCCGCCCGATATCGACGGCGAGCGGATGCGGTTGCGCCGCAATGGTCGTTGTCGGCACGGGGCCGCCTCCCATGTCCGGTCGCGTCTGCCCGCCCCTTGCCTCCTGCAGGAGCAAGATCGGGGCCACTTTCTCCTGAGTTGGGCGCGACAGGCTTTGGCCCGTCAACAGGATACCACCCAGGGGCTGGCCAAAATTCTCGCCTCGCACTTTGAACCTGGGCGGCGGTTGGCGCGACTAATCGGCACAGGGGAAGTGGGGGATCATCATGAACAAGTTGTGCCGGTTTGCGGCTATTGCCGCTGTGGTTGCTGCCGCGAGCGCCTTCGCCACGGACGCATCCGCCAATCCATTCGCTTGGCTCGGATTGGGCTACACGCCCACCGATAACGGCAACGAGGTCCGGGCCGATCTGCGGCGCGTCACCGTAGACTACCCGACCAACGAAGCGCCGGGCACCGTCGTCGTCGATACGGCGAACACCTACCTCTATTATGTCCTGCCCGGCGGCAAGGCGATCCGCTACGGCATCGGCGTCGGCCGGGAGGGTTTCACCTGGTCCGGAGTGAAGACCGTCGAGCGCAAGTCGGAGTGGCCGGACTGGACGCCGCCGGCGGAGATGATCGCCCGCGCGCCTTATCTGCCGCGCTTCATGGCCGGCGGTCCGACCAATCCGCTCGGCGCCCGCGCCATGTACCTCAGCGGCAGCTTCTACCGCATCCATGGCACCAACGCGCCCGGCACCATCGGCACCCGCGCGACCGCCGGGTGCATCCGCATGGTGAACGAGGACGTGATCGACCTCTACGATCGCGTCAAGGTCGGCGCCAAGGTCGTGGTGCTGCCCGCCCCGGAGCGCTCCGCCGCCGCGGGCTTTACCTGGTTCCGGTGAAGGATCGCGCCAAGTTTCGACGCCCCGTTCACGCCTAGCACGCCGGTCCCGCCACAGGGGACCGGCGCTTGCTTGACTGGGCGAGCGGCGCCGCGGCGACCAGCCGGCAGGCGGCGGCTAGTCTAGAAATCGCCCCCTAACGGACGAAACGTCATCATCGGCACCTCGTCGCCTCGCCCTCGGCCTGCTCTGCGGCCAGCGCGCCGGTTCGGTGCGCGGGCGTAATCGTCGTAGGGGTCGCGCCCCCAGCCATGACCGGCATCCCGTCCGCGCCAGCGGTCCCAGGACCGGCCGAACGGGGCGCCGTCATACCCTCCCCACGAGCGCTGCCAGTCCGAGCGTCCATACGGGTCGCGCCACTCGCGGTCCGCACTCCGCTGCTGCGTCGAGTGGCGGTGGGTTGCGTGCCGGCTGTGCCGGATGGAGCGGGTACGTCCCTCATGCTGGTCGGCGGCTTGGGTGTCGGCGCGCGGCGCGTCGGCCGAGTTGGAATCAGTGGCGGGCGCACTTGGCTGCGCAGGCCCGGGCGGCGCCTTGGCCGCGGCAGTCGCAGGCGATGCCGCCGCCGGAGTTGCCGCCGCTCCGTCGAGATGAGCATTGTCGTTGGGCGCCGATATCCGCTGCTCCCGCGGCGATGTACCGCGCCCAGTAGTCTCCTTCGCATCCGGCAAGGCGTCGCGGCTCGATCGATTGCTCTTCGACTCGTCCGGACTTGTCGCGGGCGCCACCTTCTCGGCTGTTACGGGCATGACCGCAGCTTGCGCCGGTGGTTGCGCCGTCGTTGCGGACGGCTGCGAACGGTCGCGCTCGAACAGACCGAGGCTCGTGAGCTGCGGCAACGCGGCACCCGCCCCGAAACAGGCAGCAGCGCCGAAGATGATCAGCGCAGATTTGAGCACCCAGCGGCTGCGACGCACACCCGGCGCCGCTGCGGGCCCACTCGGGCTCGGCGGCCTGTCAGGCGAGGTCGGAGGTCCGTAATGGTGACGAGCCGATGGTGTACTGGGGCACAGATATTTGTCGCTCAGGTCCAGCGGCTCGAGCAAATTCGATGGCTCGAGCAGCCGAATGGGCTCATGTGTCGACATGTGGAGACCTCCCGAGCGCTGCACCCCCTTTCAGAACTCTGCGATTGTGCCGCGCGCGTGTGCGAAATCAGCGGAGAAGCCTGACACCAACGCGCCGCACCGGGGAGGGTTCCTGTCCAGTCGCAATGCGGAGCGACGTGGGTGGGAACAATCGGGTCAAACGCCCGGTACGCCGGCCGATCCGCCACGGCTCGCGTCGCCTCGCGATGGTCAATCTGCTCGGAGGGTGCCGACTGAAAATCTGCGACGCTTATCATCCAGCTCCGAGCCGCGAGCGCCCGCGGGTCCGCAGTCCTGTCACTCGGCCACCGAGAAGCCACGCCCGCGCAGCGCTGTCTCCTCCAGCTGCAGGCTCGCCTGTGGCTGATGCTTCGTTTGGTGCGCTGCGTCCAGCACGCGTGTGCCCCGGAATTCCCGCCGCGTCGTTCAACATCGCTAGCGCGATTTGGACATCGATGTGTCATCTGTGCTTTAGTCGGACGTGGCGCGCAATGATGGGTGGGGGCCCCGATGTCGCAGACCATCGAGCTTATCAAGGCGCTCACCCCGCTGGCTTGGCCGCTGCTGCTCGGCGTCATCTTATGGAAGCTGTTTCCGGCGGTTAAAGCGATATTCGAGTCGCGCGGCTTCTCCATCAAGGTCGCCGACATGGAGATCAGCGTGCAGGAGGCGGCGCAGCAATTTCGAACGCAAATCGAGGACCTGCAGAAGCAGCTCATGCTCGTGCGGGCAGGCAGACCACAACAACAGCCGGCCGGACCGAGCCTGCGAACGTTCGAAGCCCGCGCGACCGAGGCGTCCGCGAAATCTTCCAGAATTCTCTGGGTGGACGACCATCCAGAGGGCAACGCGCTGGAAATCGCGCAGCTGAAGGATCGGGGTTTTGACGTCATCCAGGCGGATTCCATGGATAACGCGATCGCGATCTTGACTAACGACCCCGGCTTTGCCGCAGTCATTTCCGCTTTGGGGCGTCGCCAAGGCGCCGTCTATTCTCCGCAAGCAGACCTCGCATTTCTCGATGCTATGAAACGCGCTGGATCCAAAGTGCCATTCTTCGCGTACACGTCACCGAAATCTGCGGCGCAGAGCAACCAGCAGGTGCGATCTGCCGGCGGCGATGGGGCAAGCGCTTCCCCGATCGAACTGCTTGAGTGGATCGAGCGAAAGACACGCGCAGGTTAGGCGGCCCTGGTCTTCGGCACGTCACGCGTGCCGTCACGACGAGGTCACGGAGGGTCGCATGCCAAGCGCGAGATGATCGCGTCTGCGCTCGCGAGCCGCCGGTCCTCGGCCGGGACCTTGGGCGGGCGCGGCTGCGGCACTCGGACCGCAGGAACAGGCGCGGCGCCTTCGCGCATGATCACTCCGGTTTGAGCCCGGCCTTTTTCGCCACTTCGCTCCAGCGCGCCACCTCGGATTTGATCCGGGCGGCGGTAGCGGCGGAATCAAGATACATCGGGGTGAGGCCGTGGCGCCGGAACGCTTCCTGCGCCTCCGGCGATTCGGCCGCCGCCGCAAGCTCCTTTTCCCACCAATGCACGATCCCGCTCGGAAGGTTGGCCGGCCCCAGGAACCCGAACCAGAGATCGAAGTCGAGGGTCGGATGGCCGAGCTCTCCGAGCGTCGGGATATCGGGCGCAAACGGCGAACGCTTGCTGCCGGCATTGGCGAGGATGCGCAGCTTGCCAGCCTGCACATGCGGCAACGCCGAGCTGATCGGGAGATAGGTCACATGCACCTGCCCGGACACGAAGTCGGTAATGGCCTGGGCAGCTCCACGGTAGGGCACGTGCTGGATGTCGAGTCCCAGTTGCTGCTTGAACAGCTCGAACCCCAATTGCTGCAACGTTCCGACGCCGGGCGAGGAATAGTTGTAGAATCCGGGCTTGGCCTTGACGGCGGCGATCAGCTCATCGAGCGAGTTGACCGGCATGACCGCCGGATTGATGACCAGGCCGACGCTGCTGGCCGCGAGCGTGCCGAGCGGCGTAAAACTCTCGATCGGGTCGTAGCGCAGGTCCTTGATCAGCGCCTTGTGCACGGTGAGCGGCGCGCCCGCGGTCACCAAGGTGTAGCCGTCGGGCGCCGCG
>DATBKV010000142.1:0-14599 GCA_036555745.1 Xanthobacteraceae bacterium
CTGCCCGCCTATTTAATCGAGATCGGCTTCGATCCGCTCAAGATCGGAATCGTGGCGACCGCCGCCCTTCTGGGCTCCGCCGCAGCGACCTTGGCCGTCGGCTTTCTCGCAGCACGCTACAGCCTGCGAGCCGTCCTGCTCGGTTGCGCAATCTTGATGATCGTGACCGGCCTCGCGATCCCGAATCTCCAGCACCTCGTTCTAATCGCAGCCGTTGCGTTCATCGGCACGATGAATCCGACTACGGGTGACATTGGGGTGCATGTGCCGCTCGAACACGCCGCTCTCGCGCAAGACGCCGCAGACCGAGAACGGACGAACATCTTCGCGCGCTACAGCTTGATCGGTGCCTTGTCGATTGCCGTCGGTGCGCTTGGCGCTGGCGCGCCAGACATCCTGGTTCGGTTCGGCACCGACAAGCTGGCTGCGTTGGAGGCGATGTTCTATCTCTATGCCTTCCTCGGGTTACTGGGAGCCGTGTTTTATTGGTTGTTGCCCCGCACTACGCCTCACGAGAGTACGCTACAACGTGCGGCATTAGGGCCTTCCCGCCGCACGGTTTACAAGCTCGCAGCCCTGTTCAGTTTAGATTCCTTTGCTGGTGGCTTCACCGTGCAATCGTTGTTGGCTCTGTGGCTATTCGAACGCTTCGAACTCTCGCTCGCCACCGCCAGCGCATTTTTCTTTTGGTCCAACGTAATGGCCGCATTCTCCTATCCGGTGGCGGCGCGCCTCGGCCGGCGCTTCGGGCTAGTCAATACAATGGTTTTCACCCATATACCTTCAAGCCTCTGTCTTATCGTCGCAGCTTTCACGCCCAACCTCATCGTCGTAATGGCGCTCCTGCTGGTGCGATCCGCGCTCTCGCAGATGGATGTTCCGACGCGCACCTCGTACGTCATGGCCGTGGTCACGCCAGCGGAGCGGACCGCAGCTGCGAGCGTAACGGCGGTCCCGCGCAGCCTCGCCTCGGCCGTGAGCCCTACGCTGTCAGGCGCATTGCTGTCGACCTCGTTTCTGGCATTGCCGCTCGTCATATGCGGCGTGCTGAAGATCACCTACGACCTCGCGCTGCTATTTTCGTTCCGGCACATCAAGCCCCCGGAGGAGCAGGCTGGCTGATTGAGGGCGCGGTTCAGGCAAAGCCCAGCAGCCTTCGGCAATTGCCCTCGGCAATGGCGTCCTGCTCCTCATCCGAAAGTCTTGCTTGCTGCATCGCAGCCGTGAGCGGCTGGCGAATAGGGCTGCCTGCGATCGGGAAGTCGCTGCCCGCAACCACATTCTCGACGCCCAGCAGGTCGACCGCTGCGCGGATCAGCGCAGGATGAAACAGGGTCGTGTCGATGAACACGTGTTGGCGCATGACCCCGGTGGTGCCGGAAGGCAGACGACTCTGGCCCGAGAGGCCCGCCGCCATCGCCAGGCCGCCGATCGCGTGCGCCGTCACGACGACATGCAAGGCGGGCAACTGGGTGAACACCCCGCCTTCGACCAGCGCAATCAGGGAAGCCGAATTGGCGGTGCCGCGGGCGAACAAGGTCCCGATGAGACCATGGGGAGCCATTTGTCGCGTAAGCGGCTGCGGCGCCACCGGATGCACGAACACCGGAACCCCGAGCTCGGCCGCAAGCGCGAGCGTCGGACGGGCCTGCGGCGCGTCGATCATGACCTCGCCGCGCGCGCAGTCGACGAAGACACCGCGCAATCCGAGATCGCGGATCGCGCGCTCGGCCTCGCGCGCCGACCTGTCGCCATCGTAGGCGTCGACCGATGCCAGTCCGTAAATGCGGCCGGGATATCGCGCCACCAGCCCGGCCAGATGGTCGTTCGCTGCCATAATGGTTTGGTGAGGCACGCGCCCGTCCGCATCCGCGATCAGCGCGGCAGGGATGTTGACGACGCGTGCCGCTATCTCGCCTTCACGGATGTCCTGCAGCAGGAGATCCTCATCGCAGAGCCTGCGCGCGATCGCTTCCCATCGGGCGCGCTGGTTGGCAGGAGCAGTCTGTGTGGCGGTCAGCTCGAACCGTGCGGGAACGTGGTGGCAGTGAAAATCGATGATGTTCGACATCTTTCATTCTCAAGTGTCTCGGACGATCACGGTGGAACCCTTCGGCAAGCCGAGAGAGGAAATCGCCCTCGTTAGCGGAATAAGTGCCTTCGTCTCCCGCAGACTCCGGGCGAATGAATTGGGGTAGGCTCGAATTGCGCCACGGGCCTGGCACCCGTTTTCCGCGCTGCCGCAGGTTTCCGATTGGGCGCTACCTGACCTAGCCCCCGCGACGCAGACGAACGAGCGGCGCAATCGTTGCCCTATGCCCTCCCGGCAAAATACAGGGGTGCTGCTGTCTTGCGCCTTTCTTCCCGGCTGTGCCCGAGGCCGAGAGCCTCTCTGATCGCCGTGTCGTGAGAGATCCCTCGCGATCTCAGATGTTCGTACTGGCGAGATGCGGCAAGTCCTTCCCGCAGCGCGCCCCCGATCGCCCCCAGCGCGGCGAGGGTCGGCGATGAGGTGCTCCGCGGCCAGCACCGCCCGGTCGGGCCGATGAGCCGGCGGCTATGGTGGAGGCTCGGTGCGTAGCGATAAGTTCCCAACATTTTTCATGCTCCAGGGATTCAGGGCAGGCGATGTGCCTGTCTTGGAGCCATCAAATAGGGCCTCGTCTGGCTCAACGGCAAAGCATCCTTTTTCCTCCCAGCCTTAAAATTTCTCATGACATGAGGGCGCTACGTCCGGCCGGCGACTTGCCGGTGATGCACCAGCACGACACACATCGGTCCAATGCTGCTCAGCCTCGTCCTCGGTTAGCGGTTGTGGCCATCAGCTCAAAACGTTCGCGGGCAGTCGCAACCGCTGTTGCAAGTGGCGCTGCCGCCGTTGCGGCCGCAACCGCCGGCGTTTACCAATGATCGTCGTGAGAGGTTTCGAAATGTCGAACGACGATCACACCCGGCAGCGCCTTCTCGGCACCTGGAAGCTCGTGGCCGCGGTGCGGGAGGATATCCCCTCCGGCGCCAAGAGCGATGTGCTCGGACGCAATCCGATCGGCTACATCAACTATGCGCCGGACGGACGCATGATGGTGCTCACCGTGGGAAGCGGGCGCCGCAAGCCCGCCAGCGCGGCTGCAACGTCCGCCGAAGCGGAAGCACTGTTTCGCAGTATGACCAGCTATGCCGGCATCTACACGATCGACGGCGACGAGATCACCCATCACGTCGACGCCTCCTGGAACGAGAGCTGGACCGGCACTCACCAGAGGCGCTTCGCTCGCTTCGAAGGCGATCGCGTCCATCTTTCGACGCCGCCATCGCCCGATCCGCTCACCGGTGTGATGAGCGTGCGCACCATGACGTGGGAGAAGATGGGTTAGCCGATTGGTGGCGCGGTGATCTGCCTGCACCGCGTCGGCGACCGAGATCTCAATGCGACCGCATCAGTATAATCCGCCGGTCCCGGTGCGCACCGCGCGCTCCGCCTCGGGCGAGACCCCGAGCGGGTGGCCGCCGGCATCGGTCATGCCAATCGAGGAATAGCTATCCGGCGGCGCCGTGCCGGGCTTGAACGCCTCCAGGATGACGCGCTGGTCGCCCGGTCCCGCCCGCATGCCGCTCTTGGGATCGATGCGGACGAGCTTGATGCCGGCCGGCACGCGGAACGGAACCGCCGGCTTGTCGGCGAGCGCCACCTTCATGAAATCGCGCACGATCGGCGCCGCGAGCACACCACCGGTGGCGCCGCGGCCCAGATGGCGCGGCTTGTCGTAGCCGAGATAGACGCCGACCACGAGATCCGGCGAGAACCCGATGAACCAAGCGTCCTTCTCGTCATTGGTGGTGCCGGTCTTGCCGGCGATCGGCTTGCCGACCTCCCGGACAACCGTGGCGGTGCCGCGCTGCACCACGCCCTCCATGATCGAGGTGATCTGATAGGCGCTCATCGGATCGAGCACGCGCTCGCGCTTGTCCACTAACGTTGGCTCGTTCTGGTTTGCCCATTTATCGGCATCACAGCCACGGCATTCGCGTGTGTCGTGCCTGTAGATGGTATGGCCGTAGCGGTCCTGAATGCGGTCGATCAGGGTCGGCTGAACCTTCCTGCCACCGTTGTCGATCATGGCGTAGGCGCCGACCATGCGCAGCAGCGTCGTCTCGCCCGCCCCCAGCGCGAACGACAGATAGGGCGGCAGGTTGTCATAGACACCGAAACGTTTGGCGTATTCCCCGATCAGGGGCATCCCGACGTCCTGCGCCAGGCGAACCGTCATGACGTTGCGCGACTGCTCGATGCCGAAGCGCAGCGTCGAGGGCCCGTAATACTTGCGCGAATAGTTTTCCGGCGCCCAGATCCCGGTGCCGGTGTCGATCTCAATGGGCGCGTCCAAGACGATGCTGGAAGGCGTGTAGCCGTTATCGAGCGCGGTGGCGTAGACGATCGGCTTGAACGAGGAGCCGGGCTGTCGCAGCGCCTGGGTGGCGCGGTTGAACTGGCTCTGGTCGTAGGAGAAGCCGCCGACCATGGCCAGCACGCGCCCGGTCTGCGGATCCATCACGACCATCGCTCCGGAAACCTCGGGCACCTGGCGCAGGCGGAACTCCCCGGTCTTGCCCTCGAGCGCCTCGACATAGACGACGTCGCCGACCTCGAGCACCTGCGACACCTTGGCCGGCACCTTGCCCCTGAGGGGGCCGCTCGTCGCCTTCGCCCATTTCACACCTTCGAGCGCGACCGTGCCGGTCTCGCGCTGCTTGGACACCGCGCCGCCGGGCTCGCGAGCCGGCTGCAGCCCCACGCGGGCGGACTGGTCGCCGCTTTCCAGCACCACGGCCAACCGCCACGGCGCCACATCGGAGAGCGCCTTGACGTCGGCGAGCTTGACGCCCCAATCACCGCTCACGTCGAGCTTGTGAGCGGGGCCGCGATAGCCCTGCTGCTCGTCGAAGCGGACGAACCCGTCGACCAGCACCTTGCGCGCCAGCACCTGCATCTTGGGATCGAGCGTGGTGCGCACCGAGAGACCGCCCTCGTAAAGTTTCTTCTCGGTGTAATTCTCGCTGATGTAGCGGCGGACCTCCTCAGCGAAATACTCCGCCGCGAAAACGTGCGCCCCGGTCGGACGCGAAGTGACCTTGAGCGGCTCCTTCTTCGCCTGCTCGGCCTGTTGCGCGGTGATGTAATGATCCTCGGCCATGCGATCGATGACGTAGTTGCGCCGCTCGATCGCGCGATCGCGGAAACGGAAGGGATGGTAGTTGTTGGGACCCTTGGGCAACGCGGCGAGATAGGCGGCCTCCGCGATCGACAACTCGTGCACCGACTTGTCAAAATACAGGAGCGACGCGGCTGCCACCCCGTAGGCGCCCATGCCGAGGTAAATCTCGTTGAGATAGAGTTCGAGGATCTTCTCCTTGGAGAACGTGCGCTCGATCTTCATCGCCAGCAGTGCTTCCTTGACCTTGCGCGACAGCGACAGCTCGTTGGTGAGCAGGAAGTTCTTTGCCACCTGCTGGGTGATGGTCGAGGCGCCCTGCGGACGACGGCCGCTGCCGTATTGCTGGGCATAGAGCAGCGCGGCGCGGACAATGCCGAAGAAATCGATGCCGCCATGCTCGTAAAAGTTCTTGTCCTCGGCCGCGACGAAGGCGTTGGTGACAAGCTTCGGCACCGCCTGGATCGGAATGTACAGCCGGCGCTCGCGCGCATATTCGGCAAGCAGCGAGCCGTCGGCGGCATGTACCCGCGTCATCACCGCGGGCTCGTAATCCTGGAGTTGGGAATAGTCCGGGAGCGACTTCGAATAGTGCCACAGCAGGCCGGCCGCTGCCGCCACTGCCACGACGAATACGATCGTTCCCGCTGCGAACAACAAGCCGAAGAAGCGCAGCAACAATCTCATCGCCGAAGTCCCCCTGCCCCGGACCGGGCCGCTTGCGGCGGTCCGGCCGTGAGCCCCGAAGGCCCGCCCGCCGAGGTCCGATTCCGCCGGCGAGTCCCCGCTCGCTCGGCCGCCTCACCGGAACCAATTCGAACCGTTAAGTCGCGCTGTTTTATGTTGAAACTGAGGCTAACCCGACCTCAATTCTGCCCCTTCCCGGCTAAGCGGGTGGTGAAGAAGGCATCCACCGCCTGCACGATGCAATCGGCGGCACGGTCCCGCCATTCCGGCGAGATCAGGGATTTCAGGTCCGATTTGTTGGAGACATAGCCCAGCTCAATCAAAACCGACGGCACGTCGGGGGCCTTGAGCACGACGAAGCCCGCGGATTTCACCGGGTTATGGTGCAGCCGCGCAGCGCTTTTCAGGTGGCCGACCACCGCGCGGGCAAATTGCAGAGAAAAAGTCTTGGTCTCACGACGCGCGAGATCAATCAGGATGCCAGCGACATCCTTCGGCTCAGACGAAAGATCCATGCCTGCGATCGAATCGGCCTGATTCTCGGCCTCTGCGAGGCGCGCCGCGCGTGCGTCCGAAGCGCGCTCCGAGAGCGTATAGACGGTCGCCCCCTGGGCGTCGCCTTCCCGACGCCGCAACGCGTCGGCGTGGATGGAGATGAAAAGGGATGCCTGGTGCGCGCGCGCAAACTGCACGCGCTCGCCTAGCGGCACGAACGTGTCGTCGTCGCGGGTCATGAGCACGCGGTACTTACCCGCCTTCTCGATCTTGTCGCGCAGCAGCAAGGAGAATTCGAGGACGATCGTCTTCTCCATCTCGCCGCTCGCCGCGCGGGTGCCGTTGTCGATGCCGCCGTGCCCGGGATCGATCACGATCAGGGGCCGCAGGTCGTCTCCGTTCGGGTTAGGCTCGGGGCGCGGCGCGAGCCTGCGTGGCTCCGGTATTCGATTCTCGACCGCCACCGTGCGCATGAACGCGTCCCGATCGGTGGCTGCGAGCTCGAGCACCAGCCGGGCGGGCTGCTCGTTGGCGGCATCGATCACCGCGGCCTGTTCGATGCGGGCGGGGCGCGCGAGGTCGATGACCATGCGCGAGCCGCCCTGCATCACTAGACCGAAACGAAAGGCCTTGATCAGGCCGCGCCCAGCCTCGCCGGCCCTTGGCGGGAACTGAAACGCGACCTGCGGCATGTCGATCACAACCCGGTAGGGATTGGCGAGGACGAAGGCCCGGACGTCGATTTTGCGGCTCAGATCGACGATGAGGCGGGTTTGGCCGTCATCGCCGGCGAGCCGTACGCCGCTTGCCTGCGGAAGCTCGTCGGCCGACCCTGCCGCGCCGGTGGACCCCGCCGCATAGGCGGTGCCCACCACCATCGCGCTGAAGAAAAACGCCAAGCTCACCGCACGGACAGACATGGGTTTTCCAGCCCTTCCGGCTGGTCTACTCCAATACGAGCACTCGGGTTAACCCGAGCCTAACCCCACGGACATGGCACGGCGATGGCACAGGGGGGTCGTTCCCTTGCCTTCGCCCGCCGCCCGCCCTAATAAGGGGTGCTGACGATCTACAGTTCCGGTTGTGCCACGTTCGGACATCCGGCAGGTCCGTCGAAGGATTGCACCCCGACCCCGTGGGGAACTTCGCGGGCAGAATGGCTCGCGGCGTGGCGCAGGGACGCGGCGCGCGCGGGCCGTCCGGCCGATGTTCTTGTGGACGATGACCGGTAGAGCCGGCGCAGAGGCCCGCCATCACGCGTGTGGGCTTATGCTTTGCGAGCCGCCGTGAGTCCTCAGATCGCCAGCCAACAGAACCCGCGGCCGCGCGAGGCGCGCTGCCGTCCCGTCACGGGCCGAGAAGCTAATGCTGAGACCCCGCACCGAGCACGAAGGCCCCCCCTACGTAAGGACCGTATCGGGCAACGACGCCGCCCGGGGGGATGCTTCGGTCGCGTGCCTGCGCCAGGCCCGTCCTTTCAACCGCAGTCGGATCGGTTCCTGGTCGCGCCATCTGCCCTCGCCCGCAAGGCCAGGAATGACGGCCGCGTGCCAACCGGTCATCAAGAGATTGGTCAATGCCCAACAAAATGCTCATCGATGCGACCCATCCGGAGGAGACCCGGGTGGTTGTTCTGCGCGGCCACCGTGTCGAGGAATTCGATTTCGAATCCGCCAACCGTAAACAGCTTCGTGGCAACATCTATCTGGCCAAAGTGACGCGGGTCGAGCCGTCGCTGCAGGCCGCCTTCGTCGATTACGGCGGCAACCGCCACGGTTTTCTCGCCTTCAGCGAAATCCATCCCGACTACTATCAGATCCCGGTCGCCGACCGGCAGGCGCTGATCGCCGAGGACGAGCGCGCGCAACGCGCGGCCGAGGACGAGGACGAGCGCCGCGCCGGGCGCCGGCAGGCACGCTCGGCGCAAGCCGGCCGCCGGCCACGCGAGGAGGTCAAGAGCGAGCCGATCGAGGATGAATGCGAGGCCATGGCGGCCGCATCCGAGCAGATGGCACCGCAAGCCGAGAGCACTGACCAGGGTGTCACGCTCCCGGAGCCGATCGAGGAACCGATCAGCCCCTCGCTTGCCGAGGAGGCTCCGCCGACGGCGGTTGCGGCCGGTACACCGATTGCCCTTGCCGACCTGGAAGCGAGCAGCGCGGCAGAGCCGGTGCCCACCGACATCGACGAGCGACACAGTGCCGAAGACGGCGGGGTTTCACCGGCCGCCGATCTGCCGGCGGCTGCCGAGAAGAGTGAGAGCGAGGCAGGCGAGGCCGTGCCTGCCGCCAATATCATCGAAGTCAACAGCCACGACGCTGAAGGCGAGGATGAAGTGGTCGAGTCCGTCGGCGGTGCGGATGCCATGGAAGAGGTGCCGGAACGCACCCCGCGACCGCGCCGGCAGTACAAGATCCAGGAGGTCATCAAGCGCCGGCAGGTGATGCTGGTCCAGGTGGTCAAGGAAGAGCGCGGCACCAAGGGTGCGGCGCTCACCACGTATCTTTCGCTCGCCGGACGCTATTCAGTGCTGATGCCGAATACCGCCCGCGGCGGTGGCATCAGCCGGAAGATCACCAGCGCCGACGATCGCCGGCGGCTGAAGGAAATCGCGCAGGAACTCGACGTGCCGGACGGCATGGGCGTGATCCTGCGTACCGCCGGGGCGAGCCGCACCAAGACCGAAGTGAAACGGGATTTCGAATACCTGCTCCGGCTATGGGAGACGGTACGCGACCTCACGCTTAAATCGACAGCGCCCACGCTGGTCTACGAGGAAGGCTCATTGGTCAAACGCTCGATCCGCGATCTCTACAACAAAGATATCGACGAGATCGAAGTGGCCGGAGAGGACGCTTACAAAGAGGCGAAAGAGTTCATGCGCATGCTCATGCCGAGCCATGCCAAGAACGTGAAGCCCTATCGCGAGTCGCTGCCGATGTTCACGCGTCATGGCATCGAGAGCCAGCTCGATGCCATGTTCACGCCGGTGATGCAGTTGCGCTCAGGCGGCTACATCGTCCTCAACCAGGCCGAGGCGCTGGTCGCCATCGACGTCAATTCCGGTCGCGCCACCCGCGAGCACCACATCGAGGACACTGCGCTCAAGACTAATCTCGAGGCGGCCGAGGAGATCGCGCGGCAATTGCGCCTGCGCGACCTGGCCGGCCTGATCGTGATCGATTTCATCGACATGGACGAGAAGCGCAACAATCGCGCGGTCGAACGCCGGTTGAAGGAGTGTCTGCGGCACGACCGCGCGCGCATCCAGGTCGGGCACATCTCGCATTTCGGGCTGCTCGAAATGTCGCGCCAGCGCATCCGCTCGAGCGTGCTGGAGAGCTCGACCGAGAAATGTCCACATTGCGGCGGCACCGGGCACGTGCGCTCGGTATCGTCGGTGGCGTTGCAACTCCTGCGCTCGCTCGAGGAAATGCTGCTCAAGGGCGCAACGCACAATCTGACGGTGCGTACACGTTCGGAGGTCGCGCTCTATCTGCTCAATCACAAGCGCGCCCATCTGCGCGCCCTGGAGGAGCGTTTCCGCATCGCCATCATGGTCGATGCCGACGCCACCATCGGCGGACAGGTTTCCTTCGTCATCGAGAAGGGCGAGCAGGTGCACAGCCTGGAGCAGGCGAAGGCACTGGCACTGCAGCCAACGACTGCAATCCCGATCGAGGAGGAGGCTGAGGAGTACGCGGAGGAGACGGAGGCATCTGACGCGCAGGACGCTACAACAATGCCTCAGGAGCCGGGCCCCTCCGAGGGCGAACAGGGACGCAAGCGGCGGCGACGCCGGCGCGGCCGGCATGGCGGCGAGAGCCGCGACACCTTCGAGCCGGACCGCGTCGCAGACGCCTCACCTGTGGCGACAGAGTTTGCGCATGCTGCGAGCGAGCACGATAGCGATCGCGCGCCGGACGCGACTGATGCGGGCAACGGCGCGAACCATGCGGACGCAGCAGACGAGCAGGGTGGCGAAGGCGACCGTCGACGCCGACGGCGCGGACGGCGCGGCGGTCGGCGCAATCGGCGAGCAAGGGAAAGCGAGAGCTCGGCACCGGGAAATGGTGGTTCGAGCGAGCAGCCCGAGCTCGCGCGGGCGGTCGCCGATCTCGAAGCCGGTCCACTCGCCGAGCCCGAAGCCGAAGCGGTCCTGGGGTCGCCCGCTGCAGAGCCCGAGCCGCGGCACGCCATGGATGCCGAGACAAGGTCCGAGCAACAGGTCACCCCCGAGTCCCCCGGCGAGTCGTCATCCACTGAAGCCACCGCTTCCGAGCCCGTACGGCGCCGCTCAACGGTGCGCGAGCCGGTGCCACACGCCCTACGCCCGGACGACGGTGTTCCCACGCCCTCGCCTACGACGTCCGTTCCCGCAGTCGAGCCGGTGGTGTCGAGCCCGACGGAGAGCGACGGCGGCGACCGTCCCCGCCGTTCCGGTTGGTGGAGCAGGCGCGTGTTCGGCAAGGGTTGACGCACCCCCTCAGGATCGCGTTCAGGCGCCACCGGCCCATGCCCCGGCGGCGCGACTGGCGCATGCCGGACAAGAGCCTCGGACTGCGCTAAGGAGCTGGCGATGAAGAGCGCCTGGATCGACAGCGAGGCGCACGCAACTCTCGAGCATTATGCTCGCCACGGCGTGAGTGCCGATCTCGCGTTGCGCGTCTATTCCACGCGCCTTCTCGGCCGCGAGCCCAAGCTGGTGCTGCACGGCGGCGGCAATACGTCGGTGAAGACCATGCTGCCCGACCTTCTGGGCGAGGAGGTCGCGGTGCTCTGCGTCAAGGGTTCGGGTGCCGACATGGCGAGCATCGAGCCGGCCGGGCTGCCCGCGGTGCGGCTCGAGCGCTTGCGCAAGCTGCGCGCGCGCACCGCGCTCAGCGACGAGGAGATGGTGCGCATCCAGCGCGAAAACCTGCTTGAGCCGGGCGCGCCGAACCCGTCGGTCGAGACCCTGCTGCACGCCTTCCTGCCGCACAAATTCGTCGATCACACGCACGCGAACGCGATCCTGAGCCTAGTCGACCAGCCCGACGGTGAAGCGATCTGCGCCGACCTCTACGACGGACGCATGGGTATCGTACCGTATGTGATGCCGGGCTTTGCGCTCGCCACGACGGCGGCGGCGATCTACGACGCTAAGCCCGATGTCGAAGGGCTGATTCTTCACAAGCATGGCATCTTCACGTTTGGGGCCAGCGCCCGTGAAGCCTATGAGCGCATGATCGCGCTGGTCACGCTCGCCGAGGAGCGGTTGAAGAGAAACCGCCGCGCGGTGTTCGCGACCGCGCACCTGCCACAGGCGGTCGCGCCGATCGCGGCAGTGGCGCCGATCCTGCGTGGCGCCTGCAGTCGCAGGGATGAACGGGTCGAAGGAGCGTGGCGACGGCTCGTTCTCGAATTTCGCGCCGGCCCCGACATTCTCAACTTCGTCAATGGCGCTGAGCTGGCGCGCTACAGCCAGGCGGGCGTAGTGACCCCCGACCACACAATCCGCACCAAGAACTGGCCGCTCGTCGTGGCGGCGCCGCAGAGCGGCAAGCTCGACGAATTCAAGCGTGCCACGCGGGCAGAGGCCGATGCTTTTGTCGCGCGCTATCAGGCCTATTTCGCGCGCGAGAACGGGCGCGTGGGAGGCCACAAGCAGCCGCTCGATCCATCGCCGCGCGTAGTGCTGGTGCCCGGACTCGGACTGTTCGGGCTCGGACGTTCGAAGAAAGAGGCGCGGGTCGCCGCCGACCTCGGACAATGCGCGATCGAGGTGATCACCGATGCCGAGGCGATCGGCCGGTTCGAATCGATCTCGCAAGCCGACATGTTCGACATGGAATACTGGTCGCTCGAGCAGGCCAAGCTCGGCGCGATGGCGGAGCAACCGCTCGCCGGACAGGTGGCAGTCGTTACCGGCGCGGCCGGCACCATCGGCGCCGCCACCGCCACCGCGTTCGCTACCGCCGGCGCCGAGGTGGCGCTGCTCGACCTCGACGAGCACGCCGCCGCCGCGCGAGCGAAGGCGATCGGGGGAGCGGCGCTCGCCCTCAGATGCGACGTCACCGACGGTGCGAGCGTGGAGACCGCCTTCGACCGCGTGGTGCAGGCTTTCGGCGGCGTCGACATCGTGGTCTCGAACGCCGGCGCGGCGTGGCAAGGCCGCATTGGCGAGGTGCCGGAAGAGGTGCTGCGGAAAAGCTTCGAGGTGAACTTCTATGGTCACCAGCGGGTGGCGCAGGCGGCTGTGAAGATCATGCTGGCGCAAGCGACCGGCGGCTGCCTCCTGTTCAACGTGTCGAAGCAGGCGGTCAATCCGGGAGCCAATTTCGGACCCTACGGGCTGCCGAAGGCGGCCACCCTGTTTCTGGTCCGGCAATATGCCCTCGATTACGGATCGGATGGCATCCGCGCCAACGCAGTGAATGCCGATCGCGTCCGATCGGGGCTCGTCAACGATGCATTCATCGCCGAGCGCGCAAGGGCCCGCGGCGTGAGTGAGAAGGATTATCTCAGCGCCAACCTACTTGGCCGCGAGGTCACTGCCGAGGACGTCGCGCAGGCGTTCCTGCACCAAGCGCTGGAACTCAAGACCACCGGCAACGTCACCACCGTCGACGGAGGCAATATTGCCGCCGCGCTACGCTAGTTTAGCCCTGCCCGCCGCGGGGACCAGGTGCCGGCCCAACCAAAAACCCCGTACATGATCGCGAGCGGCAGCAGCAGGCCCCATATTCCGGCGGTCGCGTAGGCAACCGTGCCGGCCACGGTCCCAAGCAGAAATGCGATCATGATCGGTGCGAGCCGCGCCAGCCGCGCGCGCGCCGCGTCATAGGCTGCCGCGCCGGCGGCATCCCCGGAGCCGACACGTCGGGCATGCCAGGCGAGTAGCAACTCGGTGGCGGCGATGGCGAGCTCGGTCGTGTTCGTGGTCATGACGTTAGTCGACGGCACGCGCGCCATTAACAGCCGCACCATTGCGCTCTGCATGCCCATGGCGAAAATCCCAAGTAGGCTCGCGATCACCGTGGGGAGTGCATTCGGTCCGGACAGCGGCGCGCCGATCAGCAGCGCGAGGAGGAAGCCGGTGAGTACCAGGCACTCCAGTCCCAGCGTCCACGTCAGCGCGGCGCGGCCGCGCCGCTCGACCAGGACGGCAAGCACGGTCGTCAGCACCGCAGCAAGAAGGAATATCGGGATCGCCAGCACCTTGATCACGGCGCCCTGCTCCTGGGTGACGAAGGCCACCGCCGCCAGTACGAAGCTGCCGGTGACCTGCGCCACGAACAACCCGAACAGCGCGAGCGCAGTGCAGGCGTCCACGAACCCTGCCGCGAAGCTCAGCAGCGGTGGAATGCTGGCCGGCACAGCTCGCCGTGGCGCAACGAGAATGTCGCTCATGATGTCCTCGTCCAAAGCGCGAAATGGTAGCCCACCGCGCGCGCAGCCTGTTGCCGTCAGCACCTGAGCCAGGTCGCGATCCGCTCCACGGCCTCGTGCATGTCGGCGGCAGCGCCGGCATAGCAGAAACGCATGAATTGCCCGCCCTGCACGGGATCGAAATCGACCCCCGGCGTCGCCGCCACGTGCGTCTCCGCCAACATGCGCTTGGCGAAATCGAAGCTGTCGTTGGAAAAGCGCGATACGTCGGCGTAGAGATAAAAGGCGCCATCGACCGGAAGGATGTTCTCAAACCCAGCCTTAGGCAGCCCGCCGAGCAGGATCCGGCGGTTTTCCTGGTATCCGTGCTTGACCGCCTCCATCTCGGCGCGTCCGTCGAATGCCGCCTCGGCAGCGATCTGCGACAGCGCAGGAGCCGAGATCGCGAGATTGCCCTGCAAACGATCGATCGGCCGCACCAGCGGCTCCGGTGCCACCATCCATCCGATGCGCCAGCCGGTCATACAAAAATATTTCGAAAATGAATTGATGATCACGGCCTCGTCCGACATGCCCGCGGCGGTTTCCGCCGCGAAGGCATAGTCGAGCCCGTGATAGATCTCGTCCGAGATGAACTTGATGCCGGCGTCTTCGGCGGCGCCGATGAGCTCACGCAACGCTTGTCCCGTCATCATCGTGCCGGTCGGATTGGCGGGGCTCGCGACCAGCACGCCCTTGAGCGGCGTTCGACGATGGCACGCCAGCAGCGATTCAGGGGTGATGGCCCAGCGCGTCGTCGCCGTCGTCTCGATGCCCACCGGCTCGCAGCCGAGCGC
>DATBKV010000143.1:0-4872 GCA_036555745.1 Xanthobacteraceae bacterium
CAATGAAGAAATCGGGTCGCACCATTGCGATCGCGGCGCTCATGCTGCTGTTCGCCGGCGCCGCCGGCGCGCAGGACTGCCGCGGCGGGCAGCGCCCGCGCCAGGTCGCCGAGCTCATGTTCGGCCGCAACATCGGCGACCGCATGGGTGTGAGCGAGCGCGCCTGGGGCCGTTTCGTCGAGCACGAGATCGCCCCACGCTTTCCCGACGGCTTCACCGTGCTCGATGCAACCGGGCGGTTTCGCGACCGCGGCAATGGCCGCGTCGTGCGCGAGCCAAGCAAGCTCGTTGAGATCGTGCTGCCCGGGGACGCCGACGATGTCGGGCGCCTCGACGAGATCGCGCAGGCCTACAAGCGCCGCTTCAAGCAGCGCTCGGTCGGCATCATCGTGCGCGCGGCCTGCGTGTCGTTCTAGGGTGCGTGTCGCTTCGCACTTCTTGCGCTGGGTCCACGCAGGTCGGGCTTGCCCGACCTGCGTGCATATGAGTGCCGATCTCGGGCAAGCCCGAGATCGGCGTGCTCGCGCAAGGCGCTCGCTGCACTCGCCCGGGACACGATAGTTTCGTGTCCCGGACGAGCGACCCCGGACTTGATCCGGGGGAGCGAAGATCCGGGTCCCAGGGGCCAGGCGACGGCTGGAAGCTTGGCGCCTCCCCACAATCGCCATATGCGATAGTCCCGCCCGCAAGCGGGGAGGGGACGATGTGGCACCGCCCGGGCCATGCCTTGCGCCCTTGCCGTCGCCTTCCTAACTACCCCTATACTAATAAAGCGTGGCTGGACGGCAGGGAGCGGGTGCCATGGAGCCGGTGAAATTCGTCGCCCTCGACCGGGACGACCTCGAAGTCGTATCCACCCATCTGCAGGACGCCCTGGTCAAGGTCGCCGACGTCATGTGGCGCCCGAGTGAAAAGCGCCTGGTCATCGCGCTCGACCGCTTCGACTGGCTCTCTGCCGAGTGCGAAAAGGCCGAGCTGCGGCGTTGCCGCTCGGCGCTGCGCTTCGAGCGCGTGACCTGCTGCAAGTGCCGTCACGTCAATCCCGCCGGCAAGGACGCGGTGCTCAACCTGCTGGCGGTGGAATTCACCGAGACCGACGCGCCCGCCGGGGTGGTGTCGCTGATCTTCTCCGGCGGCGCGGTGCTGCGCCTCGAGGTCGAATGCCTGGAGGCCGAACTCGCCGATCTCGGCCCGTCCTGGCCGGCAACCCTGCGCCCGGTCCACGCCGACGACGTCACCGACCTGCGCGGTTGATGCGGCGGGGTTGACGCCTTGTCGCGCCCGCGCCATTGAGCCGTGATCCGGCCCGCCGCGGTCCGGTAGGACAGCGCCATGCCGATCCGCCTCGACAGCCGCGCCCCCGATTTCGCCGCCCGCTTCCGCGCCTTTCTCGCCACCAAGCGCGAAGCCTCGGCCGACGTCGAGGCGGCCGTGCGTGCGATCCTGGCGCAGGTGGTCGCCGGCGGCGACGCCGCTTTGCTCGAGCTCACCCGCAAATTCGATCGCGTCGATCTCGGCGAGAGCGGCCTCAAGGTGTCGGCCGACGAGATCGCGACCGCCTATGCCGCCTGCGATCGCCGCGCGCTCGATGCGCTCGCGCTCGCGCGCGACCGCATCGAGGCTTATCACCGCCGCCAACTGCCGCGCGACGAGCGCTTCACCGACGCGCTCGGGGTCGAGCTCGGCGCGCGCTGGACCGCGATCGAATCGGTCGGACTCTACGTGCCGGGCGGCACCGCCGCCTATCCGTCCTCGGTGCTGATGAACGCGGTGCCGGCCAAGGTCGCCGGCGTGCCGCGGCTGGTGATGACGGTGCCGGCGCCGGACGGCAAGCTCGCCCCCTTGGTGCTCGCGGCCGCCAAGCTCGGCGGCATCGACGAGGTCTACCGCGTCGGCGGTGCGCAGGCGGTGGCGGCGCTTGCGTACGGCACGCAGACGATCGCGCCGGTCGCCAAGATCGTGGGACCCGGCAACGCCTACGTGGCGGCGGCCAAGCGCCTCGTCTTCGGCACCGTCGGCATCGACATGATCGCGGGCCCCTCCGAGGTGCTCATCCTCGCCGACCAGACCGCTCACCCCGACTGGATCGCCGCCGATCTCCTGGCGCAGGCCGAGCACGACACCAGCGCCCAGGCGATGCTGATCACCGACGATGCCGGTCTCGCGGACGAGGTCGAGAAAGCACTGTCCGCGCAGCTCGCCTCGCTGCCGCGCGCCGCCGTCGCGGCGGCCTCGTGGCGCGACTTCGGCGCGGTCATTCTGGTGCCCGAGCTCGCCGAGGCCGTGCCGCTGGTCGATGCGATTGCGCCCGAGCATCTCGAGCTCGAGTGTGCGGATGCCGAGGCGCTTGCCGGCCGCATCCGCAACGCCGGGGCGATCTTCCTCGGCGCCCACACCCCCGAGGCGATCGGTGATTATGTCGGCGGCTCGAATCACGTGCTGCCGACCGCGCGCTCGGCGCGCTTCTCCTCGGGGCTCGGCGTGCTCGACTTCATGAAGCGCACCTCGATCCTCAAATGCGGGCCCGAGCAGCTGCGCGCGCTGGCGCCCGCCGCGATCGCGCTCGGCGAGGCCGAGGGGCTCGACGCGCACGCGCGCTCGGTCGCCATGCGCCTCAACCGCTGATGAGCCGTTCGGAGCGCACGCCCGCACGCAAGGCGAGCCGCCTCGTCGCGGTCACGCTCGACGAGAATTCGATCGGCCGATCCAATCCCGACGTCGAACACGAGCGCGCGGTCGCGATCTACGACCTGCTCGAGGACAACACGTTCGCGCCGAAGGACGACGAGCGCGGCCCGTTCGCGCTGCATCTGAGCATCACCGGCAGCCGCCTGGTGTTCGACATCCGCCGCGCAGACGGCGCGCCGGTGATCGCGCACCTGCTCTCACTGTCGCCGCTGCGGCGGATCGTCAAGGACTATTACACGGTGTGCGACAGCTACTATGCGGCGATCCGCACCGCCACGCCCGACCGCATCGAGGCGCTCGACATGGCGCGCCGCGCGCTGCACGACGAGGGCTCCAACATCCTGATGGAGCGGCTGGCGCGCAAGGTCCGGCTCGATTTCGACACCGCGCGCCGCCTGTTTACCCTGATCTGCGTGCTGCATTGGAAGGGATGAAGCCAGCGCCGCCGCCGCGACGGCCGCAGTCGGTGCTGTTCGCCTGCGGGCTCAACGCCGTGCGCTCGCCGATGGCCGCCGCGCTGCTCAAGCACATGCTCGGCAACGCGCTCTATGTCGGCTCGGCCGGCGTGCGCAAGGGCGAGCTCGATCCGTTCGCTGCGGCGGCAATGGAGGAGATCGGCGTCGACATTGCAGCGCATCGGCCGATCACCTTCGAGGAGCTCGAAGATCTCGAGGGGCTCAACTTCGACGTCATCGTCACGCTCTCGCCGGAGGCGCATCACAAGGCGCTCGAGCTCACCCGCACGCTCGCCGCCGACGTGGAGTATTGGCCGACCCTCGACCCGACCGCCATCGAAGGCAGCCGCGAGCAGCGCATGAGCGCATACCGGGAGGTACGCGATCAGCTGCTGCAACGAATCAAGACGCGCTTCGCGCTTCGGCAGGCCGGCAACGAGTGATGAAAATCGTTTTCGGCAGTTGTGGCAGGAACTTGATTCCGCTAGTTTGCGCGCCTTCGGAAGGGCACGGGTCCGCCCGTTCTGCTGGCAATGTCGGATAGCGGATGGCCAAGGAAGAGTTGCTGGAATTTCCCGGGGTCGTGACGGAGCTGCTTCCGAACGCCACGTTCCGGGTCAAGTTGGAAAACGAGCATGAGATCATCGCCCACACCGCCGGCCGCATGCGCAAGAACCGCATTCGCGTGCTCGCCGGCGACAAGGTCCTGGTCGAGATGACGCCCTACGACCTGAGCAAGGGTCGCATCACCTATCGATTCAAGTAGCCACGCTCAGGCTCGACAATCACGACATGCTCGCGCGACGCAAGCACCCATGATCGGCCGGCCCAAGCTCGTGCTCGCGTCCGGCTCGCCGCGCCGCGTCTCGCTGCTCAAGCAGACCGGCATCGAGCCCGACGCGCTGCAGCCCGCCGACCTCGACGAGACGCCACTGCGCGGCGAGCTGCCGCGCGCCTGCGCCAACCGGCTCGCGCGCGCCAAGGCCGATGCCGCGCTCAAGCTGGTGCGCGCCGACGAGGAGCTCAAGGGCGCCTACATCCTCGCCGCCGACACCGTGGTCGCGGTCGGCCGCCGCATCCTGCCCAAGCCCGACCTGATCGACGAGGCGGCGCAATGCCTGCGGCTCCTGTCCGGGCGCAACCATCGCGTCCATACCGCGATCTGCCTGGTGACGCCGAAGGAGGCCTTCCGCCAGCGCCTGGTCGAGACGCGGGTGCGCTTCAAGCGCCTCTCGCACGAGGACATCGAGGGCTATCTCACCTGCGGCGAATGGCGCGGCAAGGCCGGCGGCTACGCCGCGCAAGGGATCGCCGGCAGCTTCATCGTCAAGATCGTCGGCTCCTACACCAACGTGGTCGGGCTGCCGCTCTACGAGGTGATCACGCTGTTGGCGGGCGAGGGCTATCCGATCCGCGCCGGCTGGCTCGACGCAGGATGACGCTGGCGTAGCGACGCTCGTGTCGTGCGTGTCCCGGGCGCAACCCAGCGCGCAGCGGTGCGTTGCAGACCCGGGACCGTTCCAAAGAACGGCTCGTGCCGGTCTCGAGTCTGCAGCGCACCATTCGCTTCGCTCATGCTGCGCTGCGCCCGGGACACGAATGGCACCAGTTGTCAGAAAAACTGGATCGCGTGATGTTTCCCAAAAGCGGTCCCGCTTTTCGGCATCACGCGCTGGCGGCGCGGCCGCCGCGCACCATATCAACGCCATGCCCGAGCGCGCCGAGAGCC
>DATBKV010000144.1:0-8084 GCA_036555745.1 Xanthobacteraceae bacterium
GGCGGCCGATGATCTTGCGCTTGGCGGGCTTGCCGATCGCCGCGTGATAGTACCACACCAGCTTGATCGCGGTGTCGTTCGCCTCGGAGCCGGAGCATTGGAACAGCACGCGCGCCATCGGCACAGGCGCGATCCGCAGAAGCGTCTCGGCAAGTGCAATCGCCGGCTCGTTCGAGCGATGACGGTAGAGATGGTAGTAGCCCAGCCGGCGCATCTGCTCGTGGGCGACCTTGGCCAATCGCTCGGACCCGAAGCCCAGGGAGGCGCACCACAGACCTGCAACCGATTCGATGTAATCCCGCCCGGCCTCGTCGAACACGCGACAGCCATCCCCGCGCGCGATGACCAGCGGGCCTTCCTGCTGGTGAAGGCGCAGATTCGTCTGCATGTGCACGAGGCTTGCTATGTCGCGCGCCTCGATCGAGTTCGGGATGTAGGTCACGCGGCATCCTCCTTCGATTCAGCGGCCGTCCGCAGCGCTTCCGGATCTGCAATGGCGTAATCGCGCTCCGCGGCCGCCACGCTGACGTATCCGTTGAGAAGATCGCGACCCACCGCGGCGCGATCGCGCTGCGCCGCGGCACCGAAGCCGCCTGAACCAGGGGTGCGCATGGTGATCACCGCGCCTGCGGGCGCGTGGAACGCGCCCTTGCTTGGCAGATGCCGGCTCGCGCCGTCCGGGGTGGTGAGCGTGACCAGCGCCGCCGCTCCAGCCTGGCCTCCGAGCAAGCCGAAGGGCGGCGACGTCATGCGCTCCATGCACAGCGCCCCGGTGGCATCCGCGCCTTCCAGCATGCGCCAGACCCGCACTGCTCCGCAGCCGCCGCGAAAACGCCCGGCGCCGCCCGAGTCCGGATCGATCTCGTAGCGCTCGATGCGTACGGGGAACGCGGTTTCCAGGACTTCCACCGGGGTGTTCATGGTGTTGGAGATGCCGCTGGCGATGCAGTTGATTCCGTCCTTGTTCGGACGAGCGCCGAAACCGCCCTTGACGGTCTCATAGGAGATGTACGGCCGCCGCGTGCGCGGATCGATGCCGCCGAGAGTGAGGATGGCGGAAGTCCCCTGGCTGCATGCCATCACCTGCCGCGGCATGAAATGGGCAAGCGCGCCCATCACCATGTCCGCGACCCGATGCGATATCTCGTGGTTTGCATAGACCACGGGGGCCGGAAAGTCGGCATTTACCACAGAGCCTTTGAGTGCCTTTATTTGAACAGCACGCCAGCAGCCCGAGTTGGGGGGAATCAGATTGCCCGGGTCGACCGCAGTCTTGATCCCGCAGAAGACACCCGAGGCGGTCACCGAGAGCGGCGCGTTCATCGGTCCCTTGACCTGCGGGTCGGTGCCATCAAAGTCCACAACCAGCCGATCGCGTGTTTTCCGGATGGACAAGCGAATCTTGAACCGAGCGTCCCTGCCGGAGGGGTCATCGGCGATGCCATCGCCGTCGCAGAAGTCTTCGAACGCGCCTTCGCCGTCTGGAAGGTCCGTCAGACTCGCACGCATGAGCCGCTCGGAATAGTCCATCACCTGCGCCATGTAGCCGATCAGCGCCTCGCTGCCGTAGCGCTGTGCGAGCCCGGTGAGCCGTTGGGTTGCCCGCAGGGTCGACGCAAGCTGCGCGCCAAGGTCGCCCTTGCGTTCATCCGGCGTGCGGACATTCGCCAGAATGAGCCTCTCGAGCTCCGTGTTGAGCACGCCGCGGCTGAACAGGCGCAGTGGTGGAATGCGCAGTCCTTCGCCGAAGATCTCCGTCACCGCGCCGTAGCTGCCGGGCGTGCCCGAGCCGACATCGGGCCAGTGAGCGCGCAGGCAGGCATAGCCGAGCAGCCGCCCATCGTGGAACGCGGGCCTGATCACATTGACATCGGGCAGGTGGCTGCCGCCGAAATACGGGTCGTTATGCACGAACACGTCGTTGTCGTGGACGTCCCCCGCAAAAGCCGTGACCACCGCACGCACCGCATCCGGCATCGAGCCGAGGTGGATGGGCAGATCGGGCCCTTGCGCTACCATTTCCCCCTGCGCATCGAATATTCCGCAGGAGTAATCGCCGGCCGACTTGAGCAGCGGAGAGTAGGCGGTCTTGGCGAGGACGACGCGCATCTCCTCGGCGGTCTTATAGAGACTGTTCTTGACGATCTCGAAAGTCGCCGGGTCGTCGTGCCGCACTGTCTCTTGCATGGGTTATCCGTTGTTGTCGTGTGTCAGCAGCACGCAGCCGTCCTGGTTCATCGCGGCCCGCCATCCCGGCGGGACAAGAATCGTCGAATCGAGTGATTCGATCACGGCCGGGCCGCGCACTTCGTATCCCGCGGGCATGCGTGCTCGATCGTAGATTGCTGCATCGAAAAGTCCGGTTTGCCTGAACCAGAGCGCACGTTTGCCCTTGAGCGCATCCGAGCCCGCAGCTGCAGGTTCGTCGCGAATCGACAGGGACGGGATCGCGCCGATTGCGGCGACGCGAACGCTCACGATCTGCACAGGCTCGCTGCGATTGTCGTGGCCATAAGTCTGAAGGTGCCGCTCGTGAAACGTTTCCGCGATCTGGCCGAGCGCCGTTTCGTCCACCGGACGCCGCGAGGCCGCTATTGCTAGCTCGTAGGATTGGCGTGCATAGCGCACATCGACGGAACGATCGAGCCGCCGTTGCTCTGCCGCGATCCCGGCGCGGTCGAGCATCGCCGCGCCTTCCTGCTCGAGGGCGAGAAATGCCGCTTCCACCAGGCCCGGCAGGTTTGCAGCCTCGGTCGCTCCGGGCGCGCAGTGCAATGTGCGCACGTAATCGCGCTTCAACTCGCTGCCGACGAGTCCCAGCGCCGAAAAGGCGCCGGGGATCGGCGGGCAGACGATCTCGCTGATGCCGAGCTCGGTTGCGAGCGCGGCGGCATGCAGCGGTCCAGCTCCGCCGAAAGCGGCAAGCACAAAGTCACGCGGGTCATGTCCGCGCTGCACGGATACGATCTTGAGCACCTCGGCCATGGAATGATTGACGATGTCGATCACCGCAGCCGAGGCAGTTCGCACATCCACGCCAAGCGGATCGGCAAGCCGCTTGCGCACGGCGGCCTCCGCGGCTGCATGATCGATGGCGAGCTCGCCGCCGAGTAAAGACCCCTTGTCGAGATAGCCGAGCAGGAGGTCGCAATCCGTGACCGTTGGCTCGCTGCCGCCGCGGCCGTAGCAGACCGGGCCCGGATCGGCGCCGGCACTTTCCGGCCCGACACGCAATGCCCCTCCCCGATCCACCCAGGCGATCGATCCGCCTCCTGCCGATACCTCGGCAAGGTCGATGACCGGCACCCGGATCGGATGGCCGGTTCCGGTCATCCAGCGCGACATGCTGGATCCGCCGCCGACCTCATAGTCTGGCGTCGTCTCATATTGTCCGCCACGGATCAGGCTTGCCTTGGCAGTGGTGCCGCCCATGTCGAAGGAAAGAAGATCAGGGCGACCGCTTTGACGCGCGAGCAGGACCGCGGCAACGACGCCGGCTGCCGGTCCCGACTCCACGGCAATGGCGGGCATGGCGATCGCCTCGCGTGATTCCAGAATCCCGCCGCTCGATCCCATCAGATGCAGCGCGGGCAGCCCCGCGCTGCGGGTGGCCTCCTCGAGGCACTTGAGATAGGAGGCGAGGATCGGCCCCGCATAGGCGCAAACCGCTGTGGTGCTGCTGCGCTCGAATTCCTTGATCTCGGGCAGGACATCACAGGACAGGTAGACGGGAATGTCCGGCAGCGCGGCGCGCAGCCGTTCGCCGAGCCTGCGTTCGTGTTGCGGGTTGAGAAAGCTGAACAGGAACGAGACCGCAACCGCGTCTACCCGCGCAGCTTTGAGCGCCGCAATCAGGCCATCGATCTCTCCTTCAGCCAACGGCGTCACGACCGCGCCGTCGGCGCCGACGCGCTCCGTGATCTCGAAGCGCAGCCGGCGCGGAATCAGGGTCCCGGGTGCGTCCTGAAAAAGATCGTAGAGGTTCGCGCGCGCGGAGCGCCGCAGCTCCAGCAGGTCACGGAACCCGCGCGTGGTGATGAGCGCCGCGCGCGCCCCGCGTTCCTGCAGGATGGCGTTGGTAACCACCGTGGTCGCGTGGGAAAGGTGGCCCACGTCGGCCGGCGCTACGCGGTAGCTGCGCATGGCCGCGCCGAGCGCGTCGAGGACGCCTCGCGTAAGATCCTCCGGAGTGCTCGGTACCTTGGCGACGCCGATCTCTCCGCTGGCATCATCGACCAAAGCCACGTCGGTGAAGGTCCCGCCGATATCGATACCGATCCGCCAGCCCATTGCGGGTATGCTTTTTTCCCTCTGCTCCAGACGCCTGTCCTGCCGCGTCGGGCAGGAGAGTCGGTTAGGACAACAGCGTGAGCGCGTCAAACTCGCGCCAGCGAGCCGTGAAGTGATATAGAGTGGCGCGCCATGACTCATATTCTTCATCGCCAGACCGGCCATCGCTATCCCGTTGCTGCACAGGCGCAGGGCGTCATCATCCGCGACAGCGCCGGCAAGGAGTACATCGACGCGTCGAGCGGCGCGGCGGTGTCCTGTCTGGGACATTCGCATCCCGACGTGCTCGCGGCGATGCACGAGCAGCTCGACCGCCTCGCCTATGCGCATACCAGCTTCTTCACGACCGAGGCCGCGGAGGAGCTTGCCGACGAGCTTGTTACGCGGGCGCCGGAAGGGGTCGATCGCGTGTTTTTCGTGAGCGGGGGGTCGGAAGCGATCGAGGCCGCGCTCAAGCTTGCGCGGCAATATTTCGTCGAGCTCGGGCAGCCACGGCGGCGATACGTCATTGCGCGCCGGCAGAGCTATCACGGGATTACGCTGGGAGCGCTGGCGGTCGGCGGCCGGGAACGCCAGCGCAACCAATTCGCTCCGCTGCTGTTCGAGACTCACCATGTCTCGCCGGTGTTCGAATATCGCGAGCGCCGGTCGGACGAGACCTTGGAGGCTTACGCCGAACGCTTGGCGGAGGAGCTCGATTGCAAGATCGATGAGCTCGGCGGCGAGAATGTCATGGCCTTCGTCGCCGAGACCGTGGTCGGCGCCACCTTAGGCGCGGTGCCCGCGGTACCCGGCTATTTCCAGCGCGTACGCGAGGTCTGCGACCGCCATGGCGTCCTGCTTATCCTCGACGAGGTCATGTGCGGCATGGGGCGGACGGGCACGTTGCATGCGTGCGAGCAGGAAGGAATTGCGCCCGACCTCATGGCGATCGCCAAGGGGCTCGGCGGCGGCTATGCGCCCATTGGCGCACTTCTTATTCAGGGGAAGATCTTCGACGCGATTGCCGAGGGCTCCGGCGCGTTCCAGCACAGCCATACCTATATGGGTCATCCGCTCGCCTGCGCCGCGGCTTTGGCGGTCCAGCGCGTGATCCACCGCGATGCGCTGCTCGCGAACGTGCGCGCCCAGGGCACACGGCTTGCGCGACGGCTCAACGAGCGGTTCGGCAACCACCCCTTCGTCGGTGATGTGCGCGGACGCGGCCTGTTTCAGGCCGTCGAGCTGGTTGCCGACCGCGGGAGCAAGGAGCCGTTTGCGCCCGAGCAGAAATTGCATGCGCGGGTGAAGTCCGAGGCAATGGCGCGCGGCCTCATGGTCTATCCGATGGCGGGCACCGTCGACGGGATGCGCGGGGATCATGTGCTTCTGGCACCGCCGTTCATCGTCGATGCAGCGATCGTGGACAGCATTGTCGAACGTCTCGGCGATGCCATCGATGCGGCCACAGCGCATCACCCGGCTTGAGCGCGGCGGCTCGTTTCGAACGGATGGAGATACGCTCTGGATCTGGACGGCGTGCGTTATATGGCTCCAAAAGCTTCCAGGTCTGCGTTAGTATCGCAGGAGTGATATAGGAGATTTGCCGTGTCCAACATCATTTGGGTTATCATCATCGGCTTCATTGCCGGGCTTATCGCGCGCTGGCTCTCGCCTGGGCCAAACAACCCGCGCGGATTTATCCTCACTACTCTCGTGGGCATCGCCGGCGCGTTCATTTCCACCTTCATCGGCCAAGCCGTCGGGTGGTATCGGCTCGATCAAGGCGCGGGGCTCATCGGTGCCACGGTGGGGGCGGTGATCCTTCTGTTCATCTGGAACCGGCTTGTGGTCCACCACATCATCAGCGATCCCGCCGCGCCGGGCGGGACGGGCACCCGGCGCTGGTTATAGCCTGATACACTGCTCGGTCACTGCCGTGCCGAATTGAAGGTATCGCAGCTCTCGACCTGTCCCGATTTCAGTCCGTTCATGAACCAGCGCGTGCGCTGCGCCGACGAGCCGTGGGTGAAGGCATCGGGCACGACATAGCCCTGGCTCTGGCGCTGCAGCCGGTCATCGCCGATCGCCGATGCGGTCTGCATCGCTGCCTCCACATCTCCAGGCTCGATGAACTGCCATTCCTGCTCGGAGTGATTGGCCCACACGCCGGCAAGACAATCGGCCTGCAGCTCCACCCGGACCTGCAACTGGTTGGCTTCGCTCTTGTCCAGGTTTTGCTGCATGCGCTGCACTTTGGGCAGGATGCCGAGCAGGTTCTGCACGTGATGGCCGACCTCGTGCGTGATCACGTAGGCCTGGGCGAACTGGCAGCTCTTGCTGCCGATTTCGCAGCCGCGGAAGCGTCGTTCGAGATCCTGAAAGAAGGCGGTGTCGAGATAGACCTTCTGATCGTTCGGGCAGTAGAACGGCCCCATCGCGGCCTGGGCGAACCCGCAGGCCGAGCGCGTGGCGCCGGAGAACATGACCAAGGTCGGCGGCTCGTAGGTTTTCCCTGCCCGCGCGAAGATCTCTTTCCATTCGGCTTCCGTGCTTCCGAGCACGGCGGACACGAACTGGCCCATCTGGTCGGATGGCGCTTGCGTCTGGGCGTCCCTCGGGGCGGGTTGCGATTGCTCCTGCGAGCCGCCACCCAGTTGGGACAGGATCTCGGCCGGATTGATGCCCAGTGCCCAGCCGATGAGAACGAGCACGAGGAGCGTGCCGATTCCGATGCCGCCGGCACGGCCGGTGGGAAAGCTGCGCGGTCCGGCGCCGCGCTGATCCTCGACGTTGTCGCTGCGCGGCAGTTGGTCCCAGCGCATGGCTCTGCTCTCCTCAGTCTCTTCAAAGCTTACACCCCGCGGTTGCCGCCTTCCATGCCTCGTGCCCGGTTGGAGATGGTATCCACGGTGCCCGAGTACGGCGGCGCTCGACGATTTGTCAGTCTGACTGACACATCGATTCGCGCTAGGCGCGGCAAGTGCATGCGTGCGCAGGAGGTCCGCCTCGGTGGCGACCTGCGGCTACGGGCTGGGAGAGGGGACGGCCGGAGTGCGAGCGGCACTGCTGCGAGATGCGGCATGCCCCTTGGCGATTTCATCGATCGCGAACCGCGTTCCCGCCAGCACCGCGTAGCCCAGCGACAGCAGAACCGCGAGCGTCACCACTGCATCGAGAAAGAATGCGAGCCGCTTGTGTCTCACGAAGTGAAACGGCGTGAGCACCCACATGTTGACGTAGGACAGGCAATAAGCCGCGAGCGCGATATAGGCGATGATCGCCAGGACCTGCAGCATGACGCTCCCGCTCGCGTCGGCCAGATACTGCAGGACGCCGCAAATGAAGGCGTTGCGGAGGAATGGAAAGAACCAGTTGTAGACCGACTGTATGGCGCCGGTGACGACTCTCTCTTCCGGAAGCGGATGGAAAATCCCAGCGAGATAACTCTCCAGTCCGGTGAGCAGGCGCTTGGCAGCATCGCTGGTGGTCATGGGTGACTCCGGTGTTGATGAATCCGCAGCCGTAGGGTGGGCAAAGGCGCGAGCCCTGGTTTCCGCTCTTTCCCGCAATTATGATGCAGCGCCGTGCCCACGCGTCGAGAATGAACGCGAATATTACAACACGCGTGGGCAAGGCGCGCAGCGTGCCGCCCGCGGGAGGCCATCGTAGCCGCGCCTTTGTCCACTCTGTAGTTTCGAGGGAGGATCGCCATGCCGCTTCCCCGCCGAAAATTTCTGCATCTCGCCGCTGGTGCCGCCGCGCTGCCGGCGGTCGCGCGCAGCGCGAGCGCGCAGAGTTATCCCGCGCGGCCC
>DATBKV010000145.1:0-3301 GCA_036555745.1 Xanthobacteraceae bacterium
GCAGCAGGCCGATGGCAATGAGCGACAGCGCGATGGTGGCGATGCGGCGCAGCCCGTAGCGGTTGATCAGCGCCGCGGCGAACGGGCCCATCAGGCCGAACAGCAACAGCCGCACCGCGAGGGCGAAGGAGATGTCGGAGGTCTGCCAGCCGAACTCGCGCTGCAGCGGCAGGATGAACACGCCCGGCGCCCCGACCGCGCCGGCAGTGACCAGCATGGTGAGGAAGGTGGTCGCGGCGACCACCCAGCCATAGTGGATGTTGCCGCACTTGAGCGCGGCGGCGAGACGATCTGACAGCATGAAACGACCCCAAAAGCGCGGCTACGCGTTTTCGACGCGCCAGAATACCGCCCGTTAAATGATAACTATCATGATTGCGTATTGATGATGGGTATCATATAATATGTCAAGAGAGCCGAGGGAGAGAACACATGAAAGTGAGCCGGGAGCAGGCGGCGGAAAACCGCGCACGGGTCGTGGAGGTTGCGGGCCGCCTGTTCCGCGAGAGAGGCTTCGCCGGCATCGCTGTCGCCGAAATCATGAAGGGCGCCGGCCTTACGCATGGCGGCTTCTATCATCAGTTTGGCTCGAAGGATGAGCTCGCCGCCGAAGCGTGCGCGCAAGTGCTGTCGGAGCAGACGGCCGGCTGGCGCAAGCTCGCTGCGGGCGATGATCCGCTCGGGACGCTGGTGAATTCCTATCTGTCGGCGCGCCACCGTGACGGCGCCGGGCGCGGCTGCGCGATCGCGTGCCTCGCCGCCGAGGCGGCGCGCCAGCCGGCGCCGGTCCGTGCGGCCTTCACCAAGGGCCTTCGGGACTTCATCGAGACTCTCACGACGTTCGTGACCGGCCGCTCCGCGGCCGCGCGGCACGAGAAGGCACTCGCCACGATGAGCGGCATGGTCGGCGCGATGGTGCTCGCGCGCGCCGTGAATGATCCGGAGTTCTCGGCGGAAATCCTGCGGGCCGGCGCGAAGGCCTTTGGCAGCGCCGGGGCCTGACGCGGCTCGCATGTCGGCTCTGGGTCATTCGCGTCGATATTGCCATGGCCGCACTCTCGTCCGCTATCCACAAACCGGACATTACCACGTCCGACGGAGGGTCGTTTGCTTGTCGCCTTCCTGCGCCCGGTCCGCAAACAACCGGCATCACGGCCGCAGCTCCTGCGTCCAACCTTCGGCCGACCGGGCGACACACGACGCACGTTCGATCACCAAGTAATCGGCATAACGACTGCAATGAACCTGCACTCGACCCGCTGCCAAGATGCTGGATCTGAGTTTTTGTCTGATCGCAGTCTGGCGAAGGGTCGCGCAGGATCGGTGAGGCAGAGACCGCCGACCGAACGAGGGCAAGATAAAAGGCCGCGAGGTGCGGCACGGTCGGGTCGGGCAGAATTGCAGGCACGTCAAGCACTTCACGCGAGGTGCGAAAAAGCACGACAGCCTGCCGATTCGGCCAACTCACTGAGTCAACGCCAATTCTTACACCTCGCGGCAGTTGTCACATGCTCAGGCGCAGCTCGTATCTCTTGCGTTGCGACCGCCGTGCGGGTCGCAGCGTAGCACGGCGCGCACATCGGCCATTCTTTTGGCGGAAGTCCTGTGCGACAGTTCGTGCATGACGCGCACACGCAGATCCAAAGCCCACGACCATACATGCGACGAGCCACTCGATGTGTACGACTATGCACATGCGCGCGCACGTCGCCCGCGTCGACCGGTGCGGAACGACCCGACCACCTGGACCGTGACCGACGACGCCGCTGGCATCCGCACGCGCGACGGAGGACGCTGGGGCGTCGGCGCCGTCCACAACGTGTTGACCCGCACGACTTACGTCGGCCGGCACAGGTTCAACACCAAGTTCTGGAAGACACGCGAACGCAAGCCCGAGGCTGAGGTGGTGGAGATGGTGGTTCCGCCGATCATCGATGCGGGCGAGTTCGAGGCCGTGCAGACGCTACTCAAGACGCGCAGTCCGGCGCTCACTGCTCCGCGTATCACCAGCGGCCCGACACTGCTCACCGGCATCTGCTTCTGCGCCGCTTGCGGCAAGGCGATGACGCTGCGGACCGGGAAGGGAGGACGCTACCGGTATTACACCTGCTCGACCAAGGCGCGGCAGGGCGAGACCGGCTGCCTCGGCCGCACCGTGCCGATGGACAAGCTCGACAGTGTTGTGGCGGACCACATCGAGCATCGCCTCTTGCAGCCCAAGCGTCTCGAGCAAATCCTCTCGTCGGTGCTCGACCGCCGAGAGGAGCGCACGGAGCGCCGAACAGCGCATATCGCCGAATTGCGCAAGCGCGCGAGCGAAGCAGACGCCAAGCTCAAGCGGCTCTACGACGCGATCGAGAATGACGTCGCCGATCTCACTGACCCGATGCTGAAGAAGCGAATTGCCGAGCTCAGGGCGATCCATGACCAGGCCCGCGTTGACGCGGAGCGAGCCGAGGATGCGATCGAACGGCTCGGGCCGAGCATCACACCGCGCGCCCTCACAACGTTCGCCAGGCAGGCCCGCAAACGGATGCGGACCGAGAGCGGCGGCTACCGCCGCGATCACCTCCGCGCGCTTGCCCAACGCGTCGAAGTCGACACGAAAGAAGTTCGCATCATGGGGTCGAAAAGCGTACTCCTGCGTACGCTCGTCGCCGCTTCAAGCGCGAAAACGGCGGGTTTTGGCGTTACCAGTTTTGTACCGAAGTGGCGCGCCCGGCGAGATTCGAACTCACGACCTCTGCCTTCGGAGGGCAGCGCTCTATCCAGCTGAGCTACGGGCGCAGTCAGTATTTTCAAGGGGTTAGTCAGATCGCCGATTTTCACGCCCATGTTACGCCCAGGCTTCAAGCCATTTTGGAGCCCCGCTGCCGCGCAATTTTCTCCTCTCCCTTGTCTCACTGCCAGGCACAGCGAAAAAACGTCTGGGCGGCGATCCGCCGGCCAGCGTAATAGCAGGAATCGGAAAAGACCGCCACAAGGCCGAGGATCGGTGATGGCCAACAAGCGTTGCCAGGAGACCCCGGGGCGCCGGCGAGAGCACCCGCAAGCTGCGCGCCAATCTCCGCGACCATACGATGCCGCCGCAGGAAGCGGCGCGCGTGATCTACGACGTGCATACTGCGCCCGGTGGACCCAAGGGCTTCAGGACCGCCGCACCGAGCATGATCGATGGATGATCCTTTGCGAGAGATCGACGACATCGCAGTCCGCGATGCGATCGATATCTTTCAAACTTACATCGAAAGCACGATCGGAAATTTGCTCGACCGTGACCGGAACATAGCGCTCGCTCAAA
>DATBKV010000146.1:0-49905 GCA_036555745.1 Xanthobacteraceae bacterium
TCTGGGCAAGCAAGCGTCTCAGTTGAGCTTGCTGTCCCCGAAGGGCATCCACCATACTGATACTCGTTTCCGCCATCAGATTGTGTCCTCAACGGTAGGAGGAGTATGGATCGCAGCGCTTTCTTTAGCCTGATATTGCGAAGCTGTCGTTTCTGCTTACCCGGCGCTTACTCGGTACCAAAGTTAAATGGGCTAACCAGCTAAGCCATTGATTTATTGGTGAGCCCGGTTGGGATCGAACCAACGACCTACTGATTAAAAGTCAGTTGCTCTACCACTGAGCTACGGGCCCTGAACGGCGAGGCGGCTGCGGCCGCGGATCGAGAGTTTCGTCGATGCGTCCGGCCGTCGCGCGCGTGTGTACGGGCGGCCTGTTCCGGGGTCAATAGCCCGGCGCCAATCGCCCCAGCTTTGATCTGTGCAAGCTCTCGCGATCGACCTATCTTCAGGGTGCGCGCGGGCCGCGAATGGCCATGCGCCGCGTCCCACTCGCGTCGAGGAGCCGATCCGATGCCGATCGTCAACCGCATTGCCGACCTGCACCGTGAAATCATTGCCTGGCGGCGCGACATCCACGCCCATCCCGAGCTGCTGTACGACGTGCAGCGCACGGCGGGGACGGTCGCGGACAAGCTCAGGAGCTTCGGCTGCGACGAGGTAGTGGCCGGCATCGGGCGCACCGGCGTGGTGGGGGTGATCCGCGGTGGCAGGGGTGCGGCTCGCGGCCGGGTGATCGGATTGCGTGCCGACATGGACGCGCTGCCGATCGAGGAGGCGAACGACGTGCCGTACAAGTCGACGGTGCCTGGGCGGATGCACGCCTGCGGCCACGACGGCCACACCGCCATGCTGCTGGGCGCGGCACGATATCTCACCGAGACCCGCAATTTTTCCGGAACTGCGGTGGTGATCTTCCAGCCGGCGGAGGAAGGCGGCGCGGGCGGCAAGGCCATGGTTCAGGACGGCCTGATGGAGCGTTTCGGCATCGAAGAAGTCTACGGCATGCACAATTATCCCGGGCTTCCCGTCGGCGAATTCGCGCTGCGGCCGGGTCCGCTGATGGCGGCCGCCGACCGCATCACCATCGAGATCGAAGGCCGCGGCGGGCACGCGGCCCGACCGCACATTTCGGTCGACAGCGTGCTGGTAGGCGCGCAGATCATCAATCAGATCCAGTCGATCGTCGCGCGCAACGTCGATCCGCTCGAGGCGGCGGTGATCTCCATCTGCGTATTCCAGGCCGGCTCGACTGACAACGTCATCCCGCAGACCGCGTTCCTGCGCGGCACCGCGCGCAGCCTCACCCCAGAGGTGCGCGATCTGCTGGAGCGGCGGCTCGGCGAGGTCGTGAGCGGAACGGCGGAGCTCTACGGCGCGACCGCGAAGCTCACCTACCGGCGCGATTATCCCGTGACCCGCAACCACGAGCGGCAGGCGGCGTTCGCGGCCACGGTTGCCGCTCAAGTGGTTGGAGACGAACGGGTCGACGACCACGTCGCGCCCGTCATGGGCGCGGAGGACTTCTCGTTCATGCTGGAAGCGCGTCCGGGCGCCTTCATCTTCGTCGGCAACGGCGATAGCGCCGGCTTGCACCATCCAGCCTACGACTTCAACGACGAGGTGATCCCGGTCGGAACCTCGTATTGGGTCAAGTTGGTCGAAACGGCGTTGGCGTAGCCGCCATCGGTGACCGGTTCGGTTACTGGTTGCCGATGACTGATTTTTGCTCGGCGGAGGTCTCGGCGACGGCCGGCTGCGGCAGATTTGCGGCGACCTTGGCCTCGACGTTGCGCCAATAGGCGAACTGGTTGAAGCGCGAGGCTTCTAGCACGGCAATCGCCACCGCGGCGAAGAACGGCAGGCTCTGCACCGCGAGCACCAGCGCGAAAATATTGACCTCGTGGATGCCCTTGTAATTGGTCGCCACCACGATGAGGGCGCCGATCAACAGCAGCGCGGCGAGCACTGCCTCCCAGAATGCTGGAAAATCCGGACCCTTGCGCGTGGTGCCGCCTTTGGCCGTGCGCATGAAGGGCAGGCTTTCCTTCCACAAGCCATAGCCGACCGCCCGCGCGACCGTCCATTGCACCGCCATCGCCGCGATCACCGCCCCCACCATCTGCACGGGCGAAACCGCCACGCGCAGGCGATAAAGCGCGATGAAGTGGGCCAGCGTGACCACGAAGGCGGCGAGAATTGGAACCGTGAGGATCTTGTCGGGGATGGCTATGCCGGCGAACGCCACGACCGGCATCCAGGCGAGATTGAGCAGCGCGACCACGACGCCGATCGCTTCCGCGCCCAGCCAGTTGAGCCAGCCGAGCGCGAACTCGCGCCGCTGCTCGCGGGTAAGCCCGCCCGCGCGCGGCAACAGGGAGCGCCAATGCTTGCGCAGAATCTGAAAGCCGCCATAGGCCCAGCGGTGGCGCTGATTCTTGTAAGCCTCGAACGTGTCAGGCAGCAGCCCATGGCCATAGCGGCGGTTGGTGTAAAGGATGTGCCAGCCGTGCTCGAGCACCGCGAGGCCGAGATCGCTGTCCTCGACGATGGTGTCGCTCGACCAGCCGCCCGCCGAAGCGAGCGCAGCGCGGCGGATCAGGCACATTGTGCCGTGCACGATGATGGCATTGGCCTCGTTGCGCTGGACCATGCCGATGTCGAAGAAGCCGGCGTATTCCCCGTTCATGGCGTAGTGCATGACGCTGCGGTCGCCGTCGCGATGGTCTTGCGGCGCCTGCACCATTCCCACTTTCGAATCGGCGAAGGCAGGAACGAGGTCCTTCAGCCAGTCGGAGCGGACCACGTAGTCCGCGTCGATGACCGCGATGATCTCGGCATCGGCAGCGGTATGCGCGAGCGCCAGGCGCAATGCCCCGGCCTTGTAACCGTTGACGTTGTCTTGGTTGACGAACTTGAAGCGTTCGCCCAGCAAGCGGCAGTGGTCCTCGATCGGCCGCCAGAACGCCGGATCCGGCGTGTTGTTGATCACCACCACGCACTCGAAATTCGGGTATTCGAGCCGCGAAATCGCATCGAGGGTGGCCTTGAGCATGTCCGGCGGCTCGCGATGGGCCGGCACGTGGATCGAGACCTTCGGCGCAAAGCCGTCGGCCGCGCGCAAGGGCGCGGCGATCAGCCGGCGTGGACCGCGGCCGAAGGCAATAGCCGCGATCTCCTCGATGCGCGCGAGCGCGATCGCAACCAGCGGGATGAGAAGCACGATTCCCAAAGCGAGCGCGAATGCGGCGCCGAGCACGAAATAATGCGTCTGCCAGAAAGCGAAGACGGTTGCGAACCAGGCGCCGACCGCATTCGCCGCGATCGCAAGCGTTGCTGCCTCGCCGAAGGTGGCGCCTGCGCGGGCGAGAATTGGCAACGACAGCAGAAGCCCGAGCAGGATCGCGAGCCCGCCGACCTTCCAATGGTCAGCATCGGCGACCGGGCCGACCCAACTGAACTTGGGATGGCGCGCGGCGTCGAATATGCCCCAGTACATGCCGACGCCGCCTTCGTTGGTCTTCCAGGGCTGGTCGAACGCCTCGATCAGGTTGTAGTCGATGCCGTAGGCCTCGGCGCGCGCCACGAAGTCGCGCAGTACCGTGGCCTGCTCGATGCGCCCGGGATCAGCGTCGCGCATGTTGTAGCCCGCGCTCGGCCAGCCGAACTCGGCGATCACGATGCGCTTGCCGGGGTGCGTGCGGCGCAGCTTGGTATAGAACTCGATCGTCTTGTCGACCGCCTGCCTGGTGGTGAAGCCGTCCCAATAGGGCAGGATATGGGCGGCGATGAAATCGACCGCCGAGGCCAGCTCGGGATGATCGATCCATACGGTCCAGATTTCGCCGGTGGTCACCGGCACCGGGCTCTGCCGCTTGACCCGCTGCACGAGCTTGATCAGATCGTCGACCGTCTTGTCCGCGCGCAGCGTGGTCTCGTTGCCGACGACGATGGCGTTGACGTTGCTGTAGCGGCGCGCGAGCGCGAGCGCGGACTGGATTTCGCGCTCGTTGCGGGCTTCGTCCTTGTCGATCCAGATGCCGAGCGTGACTTTGAGCCCGAACTCGGCGGCAATCGCGGGCACCAACTCGCCGCCGCCGGTGGAGCTGTAGGTGCGGATCGCCTGCGTATAAGGGCTGAGAATTTTCAGGTCGGCGCGAATCTGATCCGCGGTAGGGCGATCGCCGTAGTCGGGGTGCTGCGATCGCGTGTAGGGCGAGTACGAGATACTGGCGAGTGGGCTGTCGATATTGGCAACCGCCTCTTGCCGCTGGAGCAGGCTCCACAGACCGGCATGCACGCAGACGACGAGCGCCACCACGGCTGCGACGGTGCGCATAGAACAGCAACCACGCGGGGCAGAAGACAGAGACCCGAACCCGTCCCCTAGGTTCGACTAAGCGCCAACAGCGTAACTGAGCGGTAGGCGATTTAGCAAGTAGCGCTCGGTCATGGCCGTTTCAAGGAGAACAACGGCGCAGCAGAAAAAAGGTTGCGCGAAATTTCAACAGTCATTCTGAATGTCTGTACAGCTTAGCGCGTGCCAAGCTGAACATTCATACAGATTAGCGGTTGCTGGTTCCGCTCGGGGCCGCCGCCGTTCCTTGGGTCTCGGTCCCCGGGTTGATCCAGCAGCTGTGCACCCGCCCGTTGATCGTATCGGTGGCCTTGGGGTCGATGTTGCCCTGACGTACCACGCAACGGAAAGTGGCCTGGATGTGGCCGGCCGGGCAGCCGAACCGGTCGTAAAGGTCGAGGTGGCGGAAAGCGGTATCGAGATCGTCGCGCCAGAGCAGGCTCACGACGCGTCGGCCCAGCCAGAGGCATTCCGGGCTGGCGGCCGGGCCGCCCAAGAGCTTCTCGGCCTCGGCAAATTCGTCGACTTTCTTGGGAGCCTCCTTGCCCTCGCCGGCCGGCTTGTCGGGAGGCTTCTGGTCCGTGCTCTGAGCAAACGACGGGCTGACAGCGAACAAGATCGCCGCGCTCAAGGCGGCGGTGACAAGACGCAGACTTTGACGATGCATGGGCGCCCTGAATCCGGTAGGCCGCGATTGCGGCCGCTTCCTTCCCATGCGGCCCCATTCGGTCAGCATTGCGGCGAAGGCTGCGGCTTTGCGAGCCGCCCCGATTAAAGCAGCCCCTGGCGGGAAGGCCAAGGCCGGACCGTGTTGGCAGGGGCCAAACGCGGCAGCCGGACGCGCTCGGCGGCGCTTGGCACCGGGCGCGCCGCGCGATAAGCGGGGCTGCGCCATCCTTGAGGCCGGGTGCCGGATCAACCGCAATGGGTATTGCGACCGCGCTGTTCGGGCTGGCGGCCGCCGCCATCATCGCCGTCTGGGCATGGTTGGGGGCCGCCGTGGAGATGCCGCCGTCGCCGCTGACAGCGGGCGAGAAGCTGTACTGCGTTTCGTATGCGCCGTTCCGGGGCGACCAGAGCCCTTTCGGGCCGGACGTCCCGATCGATCCCGGCCAGATCGACCAGGATTTGGCCCAGCTCAAGCGCGTCACCGACTGCGTGCGGACCTACTCGATCGATCACGGGCTCGACCAGATTCCGGAAATCGCGAGACGGCACGGCATGAAGGTCCTGCTGGGCTTGTGGCTTTCGAACCGTTCCGACCGCAGCCGCCACCAGGTGGAGACCGCGATCGCGCTCGCCAAGCGGTTTCCCGATGTTGTGGCGGCGATCGTGGTAGGCAACGAGGTCCTGCTGCGGGGCGAGATGTCGGAGGCCGTGCTCGCCCGCACCATCCGTGAGGTCAAGGCGCAGGTCGCGATGCCCGTGACCTATGCCGACGTCTGGGAATTCTGGCTGCGCCACCGCGATCTCGCCTCGGCAGTCGACTTCATCACCGTGCATATCCTGCCGTATTGGGAGGATTTCCCTATTCCCGCAGGTGAGGCCGCGCGGCACGTTGACGCGATCCGCAAGCAGGTGACCGCCGCCTTTCCCGGGCGGGAGATCTTCGTCGGCGAATTCGGATGGCCAAGCGCCGGCCGCATGCGCGACGGCGCCTTGCCGTCGCCGGTGAATCAGGCGCGGACTATGCGTGAGGTGCTCGCCCTCGCTAAGCGCGAGCACTATCGCGTTAACCTGATCGAAGCCTACGACCAGCCCTGGAAGCGCCAATTGGAAGGCACCGTCGGGGGGCACTGGGGACTCTACGACGCCTACCGGCGGGAGGCGAAATTCGCCTGGGGCGGCGCCGTCTCGAACCACCCCCATTGGCCCTGGCAGGCGGGGGGCGGAGTGGGCTTCGCCGCCGTGATCTTCGCGACCGCGCTTGCGGCGCGTGGCCGAAAAACTCCGGCCGCGCCGGCCGACTGGTGGGCGCGGGTGGCGGCGATCGCGGCCATCTCGGGCAGCCTGATCGGCTGGACCGTCGCGAACGTGCCGCTCGAGAGCCTGACGATCGGCGACTGGCTGCGGTCGCTGGCCTGGGCCGGCGTCGCACTGCTGGCGCCGCTGTTCGGGGTGGCTGCCCTGGCGACGGGAGTGCGCACACCGAGCTTCGCGCAAATGCTTGGCCGCGCGGTGGATCGTCCACGCAATACCGTGGCTGTGTCGGTCGGCGCGCTCATGCTCGCACTCATGGTCCTGTCGGTGCAGTCGGCGCTTGGCCTGGTATTCGACGGGCGCTATCGGGATTTCGCGTTTGCCCCGCTCACGGGCGCGGTGGTGCCGCTGTTTCTCATCGCGAGTTGGAGGCGGCCTCGAAACATCCCAGCCGCGGAACTTGCCGTGGCGGCGACGCTGGCGGGGTCGGCCGGCTATGTCGCATTGAACGAAGGCTTCGCAAACTGGCAGGCGCTGTGGTTTTCTACCGGCCTGCTCGTGCTCGCCCTCACGCTGTTGCAGGCGCGGGACGCGCCAAGCTCAGCATGAGCAGCGCAACCGCAAGCCCCGCCAGGTTGGCATTGTGCAATACCAGGCCGAACGCGCTCGCCGCCAGCCCGACGGCGACCAAGACGACCGATGGACGCACGAGATTGAGCACGGCCGCGGCGAGCGCCACCCAGCCAAACACGGAATGATTGAACAGGACGATCACCAGCCGGAAGGTCGCGCACAACCAGGTATCGAGGCCGCCCTGGCAGGCGAGCGAGACCTGCGGATACTCGATCGCGAGGTAGCGCAGATAAAGCACCTCGCCGAGTGAGAGCAGGGCAATGAGCAAAAGCCAGTTGGTCTGCCGTGCGCTGGGAAGAAACAGCCGGGATGGCATGGCGCACAGCACTATGCCGGGAAGGGCACTCCGGCACAACCACGGCACCAGGTCGGACCCACAGCCGTGGCCAGGTAGAGCGTATCCGGGGCGCGGCACGATTGAGCCGATGGTGTGCTTCGCCCCCCGGATCGTTGCAGGCATGGCGCGCGGAACGGCAACTATCTTGTGCCTTTTCCGCCGTGGCGCACTCGGATATGAGGGCGGCGGCCAAACCGCCTCGGAGGAGGTCCATTGAGTCGTGAACGCAGTTGTCTCGCCATCGTGCTCGCGGCCGGCGAGGGCACCCGCATGCGCTCGGCGCGCCCGAAGGTGCTGCGCACGATCGCCGGCCGGACGCTGCTCGCCCACGTGCTCGACGCGGTGTGCAAGGCCGGCGGCGGCATGTGCGCGGTCGTGGTTGGGGCCGGCGGCGCGGCCGTCGCGGCCGAGGCGAGCCGCGTGCTGCCGGCAGCGGAGATCTTCGTGCAAGCTGAGCGCCGCGGCACTGCGCATGCCGTGCTGGCGGCAAGGGCCGCCCTCGCGCGCCAGCCCGACGACGTGCTCGTGATCTTCGGGGACACGCCGCTGATCCGGCCGCACACCCTAACCCGCATACGCGAAGCGCTCGCGGCGGGGGCGGCGGTCGTCGTGCTCGGCTTCCGACCGCGAGATCCGACCGGCTATGGGCGCCTGCTGGTCGAAGGCGACGAACTCGTCGCCATTCGCGAGGAGCTCGATGCGAGCCCGGCCGAGCGCGCGATCGGCCTGTGCAACGGCGGCCTGATGGGCTTTGCCGGCCCGACCGCGCTGGCGATTCTCGACCAGATCGGCAACAACAACCGGCGGGGCGAGTATTATCTCACCGACGCCATCGCCGTCGCCCGTGCGATGGGATGCAGGGCGATCGTCATCGAGACCGAGGAGGACGACGTGCGCGGCATCAACACTAACGCGCAGCTCGCCGATACCGAAGCGGTGGTGCAGCAACGCTTGCGCCAGGCCGCGATGGAGGCGGGGGTCACGCTGGTCGCGCCGGACACGGTGTTTCTGTCCTGCGATACCAAATTCGGGCGCGACGTGGTGGTCGAGCCGTTCGTCGTCCTGGGACCGGAAGTGACGATCGAGGACGGTGCCGTCATCCGTTCGTTCTCGCACCTCGATCGCGCGCATGTGGGGAAGGGCGCGGTGGTCGGACCCTATGCCCGGCTGCGTCCCGGCGCGTGGCTGGAGGCCGACGTGCACGTGGGCAATTTCGTCGAGGTCAAGGAGGCCGTGATCGAGGCCGGCGCCAAGGCCAATCACCTGAGCTATATCGGCGACGCGACGGTGGGCGCGGGAGCGAATGTCGGCGCCGGCACCATCACCTGCAATTACGACGGCGCCGCCAAGCATCGGACCGAGATCGGCAAGAACGCGTTCATCGGCTCGAACTCGGCACTGGTCGCGCCAGTAAAGATCGGCGAGGGAGCCTATGTGGGTTCGGGCTCGGTGATCACGCACGACGTGCCGGCAGATGCGCTCGCGGTCGGACGGGGGCGGCAGAGCGTGAAGGAGGGCTGGGCGCGACGGCGGCGCGAGCTTGCGCAAGCGGTCAGAAAAAAGGCTCCGGCAAAGTGAGCAAGTCGAAGCAGGCGCTGATCGTAATTTGTCAGGGCTGGAAAGCTATCTTGATTTGCCCATCCGCGGCCATCCGTGACACGTCATCCGCGGGCGCGGGGCACGATCTGCGCCGGCAGGCATAGGAGGGCGCCGCTCGGATGTGCGGAATCGTCGGCATTCTCGGGCGTGAGCCGGTCGCGGCCTCGCTGATCGACGCGCTCAAGCGGCTCGAATACCGCGGCTACGACTCCGCCGGGATCGCGACGCTGGAACATGGGCGGCTCGCCCGCCGCCGCGCCGAAGGCAAGCTGCGCAACCTCGAGGCGCGCCTCGCCCGTGAGCCGCTCTCCGGCACCATCGGCATCGGTCATACCCGCTGGGCGACGCACGGCCGGCCGACCGAAAGCAACGCGCATCCCCATGCCACCGACCGCCTGGCGGTCGTCCACAACGGCATCATCGAGAATTTTCGCGAATTGCGCGAAGGACTGGAGCAGAAGGGCGCCACATTCGGCTCCGACACCGACACCGAGGTGATCGCCCATCTTGTCACGGAGGAGATGAAAGGCGGGCGGACACCGGCGCAGGCGGTGGCGGCGGTGCTACCGCGGCTGCGTGGCGCCTTCGCGCTCGCCTTCCTGTTCACCGGCGAGGACAATCTTCTGATCGGCGCGCGCAAGGGCTCGCCGCTGGCAATCGGCTACGGGCAGGGCGAAATGTATCTCGGCTCCGACGCGATCGCCCTCGCGCCGTTCACCGATACCATCTGCTACCTCGAGGACGGGGATTCGGCCGTGCTCAGGCGCGACGGCGCCGAGGTGTTCGACGCCCACGGCAGCAAGATCGAGCGCGCCGTGCTCAAATCCTCGGCCGCGGCCTTTCTGGTCGACAAGGGCAACTATCGCCACTTCATGGCCAAGGAGATCCACGAGCAGCCGGAGGTGGTCGGCCATACGCTCGCCCATTACCTCGATATGGCGGAGGAGCGCGTGCGGCTGCCTCGTGCGCTGCCGTTCGATTTTCGCAAGCTGGATCGGGTCTGCGTATCCGCCTGCGGGACCGCCTACTATGCCGGACTGGTCGCGAAATACTGGTTCGAACGCTTTGCGCGCCTGCCGGTCGAAATCGATCTCGCCTCCGAGTTCCGCTACCGCGAGGCTCCGCTGGAGCCGGGTGGGCTCGCCATCTTCGTGTCGCAGTCGGGTGAGACCGCCGATACGCTGGCCACGCTGCGTTACGCCAAGGAGCACAAGCAGCACGTGGTCGCGGTGGTCAACGTTCCCACCTCGACCATTGCGCGCGAGAGCGACGTGGTGTTGCCGACGCTGGCGGGACCGGAGATTGGCGTTGCCTCGACCAAGGCCTTCACCTGCCAGCTCGCGGTGCTCGCCTGTCTCGCGGTCGCAGCCGGCCGCGCCCGCGGTGTGCTGTCGGAAGCCGACGAACGCAGCCTGGTTCACGCCTTGATCGAGGTCCCGCGCCTGATGGCGGAGGCGCTCGCGCTCGAGCCGCAGATCGAGCATCTGGCGCGCGACCTCGCCAAGGCCCATGACGTGCTCTATCTCGGGCGCGGCACCAGCTATCCGCTCGCGCTCGAAGGAGCACTCAAGCTCAAGGAAATCTCCTACATCCATGCCGAAGGCTACGCCGCCGGCGAGCTCAAGCACGGGCCGATTGCGCTCATCGACGAGAACATGCCGGTCATCGTCATCGCGCCCCACGATCGCGTGTTCGAGAAAAGCGTGTCGAACATGCAAGAAGTGGCGGCCCGCGACGGAAAGATCATTCTGCTCAGCGACCCGCAGGGCGCGCACGAAGCGCACGTAGAGGCGTCGTTCAAGCTCACGCTGCCGGAGATGCCGCCGACCGTGACGCCCTTGGTGTACGCGATCGTGGTGCAGCTCATTGCCTATCATACCGCCGCCGTCATGGGGAAAGACGTCGACCAGCCGCGCAGCCTCGCCAAGTCGGTCACAGTCGAGTGACCCGGCCGCGACCTTGCGGTATATCGCGGGGGCGCGCGCGTTCGGGTAATCTTCCGCCCCGGACCTGTAATCGAGAACGTGCATGAACGAGTTGGAGCGCAATCCGGGAACCGCGGCGAGCGCGCCGGTCGGCGGCGGGCCGGTCGGGGCTGCCAAGTCGGTTCCCTTCCACCAAGGCTTGGCCGTCCGGCTGCGCAATTATTTCCTGACCGGACTGATCCTGGTCGGGCCGGCCTATATCACAATCGGGTTGACCTGGTGGTTCATCAACTGGGTCGACGACCTCGTGCGTCCGGTCATTCCCATCGCCTACCGGCCGGAAACATATCTGCCGGTGAACATTCCCGGTCTGGGGCTGATCATCGTGCTGGTCGCGCTGACCCTGCTCGGGTTCCTGACCGCGAATTTCATCGGTCGCAAGCTGGTCGAGGTCGGAGAGAACATTCTCAACCGCATGCCGGTGGTCCGGCCAGTCTACAAGAGCCTGAAGCAGATTTTCGAGACCTTGTTCGCCAAGGGCAGCTCGAGCTTCCGGCGCGTCGGCCTGGTCGAATTTCCCTCGCCTGGAATGTGGTCGCTGGTGTTCCTGTCGAATTCGGCGAGCGCTGAAATTGCCGCCCGGCTGCCCGACACCGAGCACGTCGCCGCCTTCATGCCCTGCACGCCCAACCCGACCACCGGCTTCTTTTTTTATGTGCCGCGCCGCGACATCGTCGATCTCGACATCACGGTCGAAGCGGCGATGACACTGTTGATGTCGGCCGGCATGGTGCAGCCGGGCGGCGGCGCCGACCAGCAGAAGAAGCTCGCGGCGCTGGCGGAGACAGCGCGCGTCGCGCAGGTCGCGCGTCCGAGCCGCACCGCCGCGCCGGCAAGGTAGTCGGTGCCGGCCAAGACCCTTCGGCATTGGCGAATGTCGAGCCTCACCCGGCACGCAGCAGCCGGATCGCCTCGTCGCGCCCGAACAGATAGAGCAGGTGGCGCAACGCCTGCCCGCGCGCGGAGGCGAGCGTCGGATCGCGCGCCAATATCAGCGCGGCCTCATCGCGGGCGGCGCCGATCAGCTTGCCGTGCGTGTCGATGCGGGCTACACGGAAACCCGGCATGCCGGCCTGCCGCGTGCCGAGGACGTCGCCTTCCCCGCGCAGCTTGAGATCCTCCTCGGCGATGCGAAACCCATCCTCGGTCTCGCGCATGATCTCGAGCCGCGCCTTGGCGGACTCGCCCAGCGGCCGCTTATAGAGCAGCAGACAGGTCGAGTGCTCGGCTCCGCGACCGATGCGGCCGCGCAACTGGTGCAGCTGCGCGAGTCCGAAGCGCTCGGCGTGCTCGATCACCATGATGGTCGCCTCCGGCACGTCGACGCCGACCTCGATCACCGTGGTCGCTACCAGCAGCCGCGTCTCGCCCGCGGCGAAGCGCTCCATGGCGCGGTCCTTGTCCGCCCCTTTCATGCGACCGTGTACGAGATCGACCATGGCGCCGAAGCGCTGCTTGAGTGCGGCGAAGCGCGCCTCGGCGGCGGCGACGTCGGTATTCTCGGTGACCTCGACCAGCGGGCACACCCAGTAGACGCGCCGATCTTCGGCCAGTGCACGGCCGACCGCACCCATCACCTCGCTCAGCCGCTCCAGCGGGACCGTGCGAGTGTCGATGGGTTGACGGCCGGCAGGTTTTTCGCGCAGCTCCGAGACGTCCATGTCGCCGAAATAGGTGAGCACCAAGGTGCGCGGGATCGGGGTCGCCGTCATCACCAGGACGTCGACGGCCTCGCCTTTCTTGGCGAGCGCGAGGCGCTGGTGCACGCCGAAGCGGTGCTGCTCATCGACGACCGCGAGCGCGAGATCGCGGAACGCGACCGTCTCCTGGAACAGGGCGTGGGTGCCGACCAGAACGTGGATCTCTCCGAACGCGAGCTTGTCGAGAATGTCGCTGCGCTCACGCCCGCGCTCGCGGCCGGTGAGAATGGCGACGTTGATGCCGGCCGGGGCGGCGAACGGCGCGATGGTGTTGAAGTGCTGGCGCGCGAGAATCTCGGTCGGCGCCATCAGCGCCGCCTGGCGGCCACCCTCGATCACGGCCGCCGCCGCCAGCAGCGCCACCACGGTCTTGCCCGACCCGACATCGCCCTGCAGCAGGCGGAGCATGCGCTCGGGCTTGCCGAGGTCGGCCACGATCTCGCTCACGGCCCGGCTCTGCGACGGCGTGAGCGAGTAGGGCAGCGCCTCGATCAGCTTTTTCCTGAGCTGCCCGGTGCCGGGCGTCGCGCGGCCGGCAGGTCGTCGCAGATGCGCGCGCACCAGCGCGAGCGCCAGCTGGCCGGCCAGGAACTCGTCATAGGCGAGGCGCGACCAGGCCGGTCCTTCCGGTAAAAGGTCGCCGGGCTGCGCCGGCTGATGCAGCATGCGCAGCGCCTCGGCGAACGGCGGAAACCGCTCGCGCGCGACCCAACTCGGGTCCTGCCATTCCGGCAATCGCGGGACGCGCACGAGCGCAGCCCCGACCGCGCGATGCACCTGATTGAGGCTCAGACCTTCGGTCAGCGGGTAGACCGGCTCGACCAGCGGCAGCTTCGCGAGATCCCGCTCCGCTACCACGCGATCCGGATGCACGATCTGCCGCATGTGGTCGTAGAGCGAGACCGTGCCCGAGACGTAGCGCCGCTCGCCGACCGGCAGCAGCTTCTGCAGGTAATCCTTGCGCGCGTTGAAGTAGGTCAGAATGACGTCGCCGGTCTCGTCGCTGGCATAGACCTGGTAGGGCACGCGCGGGCGATGCGGCGGCGGCGGCCGGTGGCGATCGATCGTGACCGCGACCGTGACCACGCTATCAGGGGTGACATCGCGCAGTTTCGGGCGCGCGCGGCGATCGATCACGCCGCTCGGCAGGTGCAACAAGAGGTCAATGACGCGCGCAACGTCATCGCGACCGAGCAGACGTCGATAGAGCTTCTCCAGCCCCGGGCCGACGCCGGACAGCGTGGTTACGGCGGCGAACAGTGGATTGAGCAGATTCGGCCGCATTCAGGCGCCTCGGCGGTCGCCGGCAATGCTGGCGCGGCGGCGCCGGATAGGCAATGCTGACATCCTGACATCGCGCACCGGCATCGCTATATGAAGCGTCAACCGGCCTCCAGTCGTTGGATCGAGTGCGACAGGCGACCGGCGCTAGAACTGTGAGCACCTGCGTCGGGTTCTCCGTGCGTTCATTGAAGAGCAATGAACGCCCGGAAACCGGCGGCGCGGGCGTCGGGCATTGCGCATGGGTCCGGCGAGGAATCGATGAGTACGACACGTTCGAGCAAAGGCCTGGACCCCCGCCGGCGCAAGCTCCTGTTCCGGTGCTGGCACCGCGGCCTGCGCGAGATGGATTTGATCATGGGCCGCTTCGCCGACGCTGTGATCGAGCTATTGAACCCGGGCGAGATTGCCGAGCTCGAGCGGCTCACGGAGCTGCCAGATCAGCAATTGCTGAGTTGGATCACTGGCGAGGCTGATATCCCGTCGGATCACGACACTGCCCTGTTGCGCCGGCTATGCGAGTTCAGCCGCAGCCGCGAGCGCGCGCAATGAACGCGGCGAGCAATCCGGCCGAATCCCTGCTTCCCGGCCGCCCGCTCACGCTGGCGGGTGTGGCTGACGGCGCCGAGGGCCTGGTGCTGGCCGATGTCGCGCGCGCGGTGGCGGCGCGCGCCAATCCGCCCGCAACGAGCATCGTGGCAGTGTGCCGCGACGGCCCGCGCATGGCCGCGCTTGCGCGCGCGTTGGCCTTCTTCGCGCCTGACCTGATCGTGCACGAGCTTCCGGCCTGGGACTGCCTGCCCTATGACCGCGTCTCGCCGCACGCGGCCTTCGTCGCCCAACGCATGACGGCGCTGTCACGGCTGGTGCGGGTCGAGGGCCACGAGCGACCCTCGCTCCTGCTCACCACGGTCAACGCCGCGCTCCAGCGCATGCCGCCGCGGGACTTCGTCGCGGGGCAAGCGCTCTCGCTGCTGCCCGGACAGGTGCTGGCGATGGACGCCATCACCGAATGGCTGGAGCTCAACGGCTTCGCGCGCGCATCCACCGTACGGGAGCCCGGCGACTACGCCGTGCGCGGCGGGATCATCGATCTGTACGCGCCCGGGATGGCCGAGCCGGTACGGCTCGATTTTTTCGGAAACACGTTGGAAACGATCCGCAGCTTCGATCCCGAGAGCCAGCGCACCACCGATCAGCTGCGCGCGCTCGACCTCGTGCCGGTCGCTGAATTCCAACTCACTACCGAGACCATCCGGCGGTTTCGTCTCGGCTACGTGCAGGCGTTCGGCGCCCCCACGCCTGATGATCTTCTCTACCATGCGGTGAGCGAAGGGCGCCGACATCCCGGCATGGAGCATTGGCTGCCGCTGTTCCATGACCGGCTCGAGACGCTGTTCGATTACGTGTCCGGTTCGCCGGTCGTGCTCGAGCCGCTCGTGGAAGATGCCGTGCGCGAGCGCCTCGCACAGATCCAGGACTACTTCGACGCGCGGCAACACGCGCTCGGTCAGCGCGGATCGGGTCCGCCCTACAGGCCGTTGCCGCCCGACCGCCTCTATCTCGGCGACGCCGAATGGCGCGAGCGGCTTTCAGCAGGCGCGCTGGCGCGGCTCACGCCGTTCGCCGTCCCGGAAGGGGAGGGGCCGGTGATCGAGGCCCAGACCAGGCAGGGGCGCAACTTTGCCGCCGAACGCGCCGAGCCCGGCCGCAACGTGTTCGAAGCAGTGACGCAGCACGTGAACGCGCTCCAGTCGGAGCGCAAGCGCGCGGTGATCGCGCTGTGGAGCGAGGGCGCGCGTGAGCGCATGCGGCACGTGCTCGCCGACCATGGGCTTGCCAACCTCGCCCCGGTCGGATCGTGGCCGGAAGCGCTGCGGCTGCCGAAGCACCAGGTCGCGCTTGCCGTACTCGGCCTTGAAAGCGGGTTCGAGACTGCCGACGCCGCGGTCATCGGCGAGCAGGACATCCTCGGCGACCGGCTCGTGCGCCCTCGCCGGGCCGCGCGGCGCGCGGAAAATTTCATCGCCGAGGTCACCAGTCTTGGCGCCGGCGACCTCGTCGTCCACGTCGATCACGGCATCGGACGGTTCGTGGGGCTACGCGCGATCGAAGCGGCGGGCGCGCCGCATGACTGCCTCGAAATCCATTACGCCGGCGGCGACAAGCTGTTTCTGCCGGTCGAGAACATCGAGCTTTTGTCGCGCTACGGCGCCGAGGAGGCACCGGTCGAGCTCGACCGGCTCGGCGGCGGTGCCTGGCAAGCGCGCAAGGCGCGCATGAAGAGCCGCATCCGCGAGATCGCGAACGAGCTGATCAAAATCGCGGCCGAGCGGCAGTTGCGGGAAGCGCCCCGGCTCGCGGTCGGACACGGCCTTTATGACGAGTTCTGTGCCGGCTTTCCCTACGAGGAGACCGACGATCAGCAGACAGCCATCGACACGGTGCTGGCTGAGCTCGGCTCTGGACGGCCGATGGATCGGCTGATTTGCGGCGACGTCGGGTTCGGCAAGACCGAGGTCGCGCTGCGTGCAGCCTTCGTGGCTGCGATGGACGGCAAGCAGGTCGCGGTCGTGGTGCCCACCACGCTGCTCGCGCGCCAGCACACCAAGACCTTCAGCGAGCGCTTCCGCGGCTTTCCCGTCCACATCGCGCAGGCATCGCGGCTGATCGCGCCGTCGGAGCTGGCGCGGGTGAAAAAGAATATTGCCGACGGCGGCGTCGACATCGTCATCGGCACTCATGCGCTCCTCGGGAAGACCATCAAGTTCAAGGATCTCGGCCTGCTCATCGTCGACGAGGAGCAGCATTTCGGGGTCGCGCACAAGGAACGGCTCAAACAGCTGCGCGCCGAGGTCCACGTGCTCACGCTCACCGCAACCCCGATCCCGCGCACCCTGCAGCTCGCGCTGTCCGGCGTGCGCGACCTTTCGATCATCGCCTCCCCGCCGATTGATCGACTCGCCGTGCGCACCTTCGTGGCGCCGTTCGATCCCGTGATCGTGCGCGAGGCGCTCCTGCGCGAGCGCTATCGCGGCGGCCAGGCATTCTATGTCTGTCCGCGCATCGAGGATCTCCCTGGCGCCAAGGATTTTCTCGACAAGCACGTGCCGGAAATGCGCGTCGCGGTCGCCCATGGGCAGATGTCCGCGGCCGTGCTCGAGGACATCATGGCTGCCTTCTACGACGGCAAGTACGATGTGCTGCTATCGACCACGATCATCGAGTCGGGTCTCGACATTGCCAACGCCAATACGCTGATCGTGCACCGCGCCGATCGGTTCGGACTGGCCCAGCTCTATCAGCTGCGCGGGCGCGTGGGGCGCGCCAAAGTGCGTGCCTACTCGCTGTTCACGCTGCCGGCAGTCGGTAAGATCACGCCGCAGGCCGAGCAACGGTTGAAGGTGCTGCAATCGCTGGACACACTCGGTGCCGGCTTCCAGCTGGCCTCCCATGATCTCGACATTCGCGGCGCCGGCAATCTCTTGGGCGAGGAGCAGTCCGGGCACATCAAGGAGGTCGGGTTCGAGCTCTACCAGCAGATGCTGGAGGAGGCGGTGCGCGGCCTCAAAGCCGGCATGACCGCGCCGGTCGCAGACAAATGGTCGCCGCAGATCACGATCGGAATGCCGATCATGATTCCCGAGGACTATGTGGCGGATCTGCCGGTTCGGCTCGCGCTCTACCGTCGGCTCGCCGAGATCGAGGATGAACGCGAGATCGAGGCGTTCGGCGCCGAGCTGGTCGACCGGTTCGGACCCTTGCCGCAAGAGGTCGAGCATCTGCTCAAGCTGGTTGCGATCAAGTCGCTTTGCCGACAGGCCCATGTCGAGAAGATCGAGACCGGGCCGAAGGGCGCGGTGGTGTCGTTCCGCGACAATACATTTGCCAATCCCGATCTTCTCGTCGCATTCATCCGCGATCAGGGTCCGGCTGCGCGGGTGCGCCCCGATATGAAGGTGGTGTTCTTTGCCGATTGGGAGGACCCCGAGGCGCGCTTGCGCGGAACCGCCGACATCCTGCGCAACCTAGTGACACTGGCGCAGCCGGCGAAGGCGGCGTGAGGGCATCAGCGTTGCAGTCATGGCCAGGGGGACCTTCATCGCGCGCCTCACTCTTGTCGCATGCAGCCATGCGGCGCTGCTCGCGGGCTGCGCTGGCGCCTCTGCCCATACTGGCAGCGGCAGCGGCAGCGGCGGCTTCATCGGCGGCTTCGCCCATCCGGTATTCGGGCCGGACCACGTGGTCGCGATGGTGGCAGTCGGCCTGTGGGGTGCGTTACTCGGAGCGCCGGCGATCTGGTTGTTGCCGGTCGTGTTTCCGCTGGTGATGGCCGGCGGCGGGGCGGCGGGAATTTTGGGACTGCCGCTGCCCGCGGTCGAGATCGGCGTTGCCGTCTCCGCAGTCGTGCTGGGGCTGATGGTGGCGCTGGCGCTGCGGCCACCGCTATGGGTGGCGGCGGTGCTGGTCGGCGCCTTCGCGATCTTCCATGGCCATGCGCACGGCAGCGAGCTTCCCCCGGGGGCCGATGCCGTGGCGTTTTCCGTGGGCTTTGTGGTCGCGACCGGCCTGCTTCACCTCGCCGGCATCACCTTCGGTCTGCTCGCACGCTGGCCTGCGGGCCGCGTGACCGTGCGCGCGGTGGGCGGCGCGATTGCGCTCGCCGGACTGGCGTTCCTGCGCGGAATCGGATGAGCGGTCTGCTCGCCGGGCTGCTGCAGCCGCTGACGCAGCCGGCGCATGCATTGGCGCTGCTGGCGCTCGGGCTGCTCATCGGCCAGCAGCGCGCCCGGTGCCGCATGTGGCTCTTGCTGACGTTGGCCTGTGGGCTGGCTGCGGGGCTCGCCGCGATCGCCTTCGGGGTCGCAGAAACCCCTGCCGGCAATGCGCTGCTCGCGGCCGCCGCCTTGACCGGCGTCCTGGTCGCGCTGGCGCGCGAATTGCCGGCGCTTTCCTGCGCTCTGCTGACTGCCGTCACCGGCGCCGCCCTGGGGCTCGACTCGCCCCCGCAGGCGATTTCGGTCGCAATCGCCACCATGACGCAGATCGGCACCGCCCTGGGGGCAAGCCTTGCGGTCGCGATCGTCGCGACCGCGGCGGCCCGTCTCGCTGCGCAGGCTCGGATCTGGCCGCGCACCGCGGTGCGCGTTTTGGGCTCGTGGGTCGCGGCGAGCGCGGTGCTCGGACTCGCGCTGCGCCTCGCGCGCGGTCAGCTGTTTTGATGGGACGCGGGTCCGGGAGCGAGACCTCCAGCTTCGATCGCAGCCGGAGCCGGGTCTGCTGCGCGTCAGCTCCTTATTCCGCGGCCATCCCGGCATATTCGCGCGCGGCGCGCGCTATCGCCTGCGCGAGATGTTCGGGAGCCTGCGCGCCTCGCACCGCGAGCCTACCGCCGAAGATGAAGCAGGGTACGCCGTCGATCCCGGCGTCTTTGGCGGATTCCGCTTCCCGCTCCACGCGCTCGACGTCGAGTTCGCTCGCCAGGCGCTCGCGCACGCGTTCGCCGTCGAGGCCGCAGTCCGCCGCCGCCTGGATCAGCACGTTCCGGTCGGTGAGATCGCCGCCCTCGGCGAAATAAAGGTCCATCAGCCGCTGCTTCATGTGCGCAGCGTTACCATTTTCGCTGGCCCACAGGATCAGGCGGTGACAGTCGAGCGTATTCGGCTGGCGCTTGATGGCGTCGAGCGCGTAGGTCAGTCCCTCGGCGGCGGCGGTCTGCGCGACGCGCTGCGCGATGCCGCGGTAGCGCTCGGGCGAGCCGAACTTTGCGGTGAGGTACTCCTGCCGACTGATGCCTTCGCGCGGCACCCATGGATTGAGGAAAAAGGGACGGAAACGAACCTCGACCGCAATATCGGGCGTGAGCGCAACCGCCTTCTCCAGCCGGCGCTTGCCGATGAAGCACCAGGGACAGACGACGTCGGAGATCATGTCGATCGGAAGGACTGAGGCCATGAGGCGATCCTCTCGCGAGGACGCCAGCCTATGCCCGCCGCTACTCGGCGGCAACCTTGGGATAGGCCCCGATCCGCGCTGCCAGCGTAGCGAGATTGTCGCGCGGCCGCAGCGCGGCAAGCGTGATGGTCGACCGGATGCTGCGACGATCGCCGCCCGGTGGGACCATCGTCTGCCGGAGCACGCTTGCGATCCGGCGCGCGAGCAAATGCGCGTTGCGCAGATCGGTCGCGGCGAAGGCCGCCAGGATCGAGCCGTCGAGATCGCGGCAGGCAAAGTCGACGTCGCGTACGAGCCGGCCAAACAGCCGCGCGGCATCGGTATAGGCACGCCGATCGACGCCATCGAAGGTGAAGCGCGCAATGGAAAGGGCGGCGCCGTTTTGCTCCGCCGCATGGACGGCACGGTCGAGGTCGCGCCAGAACGGCTCGCGCGCGAGCAGGCCGGTCTCGGGATCGATCACGCCCTCGCTTTCGAGCGATTTCAGGAGGCGCTTGAGCCGGTCCTCGAATGCCTGCAGGCGCACGAACGGCAGCACGCATTCGATCAGCCGCGCGGCATCAGCCTCGACCCGCAGCAGATTGGTCAGCCGCTCGTCGTCGCAGGCCATGTGGTTGAGGACGCCGACCGGAACTTCGCGAAAACGCGTCTCCTCGGCGAGGGCGGTCAGCAGACCCTCGACCGCGCGCGAACCCAGCCCCTCGCCGATGAGGACGCCGTCCATGTCGCGGGCATTGAGGTAGCGCGCGGCGGTCTCCATGCCGAGCGCGCCGATGAGCCCCACGCGCTCGCCAATCGCGATCGAGAGCGCGGGATAGGAGGCGCCGCGAGCGATGCAGAGCACGGTGGAGTCATCGAGGAGGTCGGATGGAATGGAGCTCGGAATTCGTCGCGTCACGCCTGCGCTGCGGGCCCGCCGCAGCACGCTCGCATGCAGCGTGCGAATGCGCAGCGCCCAGCGCAGACGTGCGACCAGCCGCTCGGTCGGGTCGTCCAAGGCGATCGCCAGCGCGCCGGGCAGCGCAGGCGCACCGTCCTGTTCCACCAGCGCGATCACCGGCATGACCGGCCCACCGCGCGCCTCGATGCACTGCATCGTCGCGCGCACGTGCTGCGGCGCCGGCTCGCCACGCGGGTCGGCAATGGCGAGTGCCACCGGCTGGATTTCGGCGATGGCGGCGGGGGCGTCGGCCCAACGCGCTTCCATGATCGGAAACGCGCCGGCTTTGCCGAGCACGTCGATCAAATCGGCCGCCGAATTCTCGGCGACCACCACCATTGGACCCAAGAACGCCATGCTGACGGACCGGCTTGTGCGGGACGGACCAGCTAGCCTAGGCGATGGCTGTTAACGGCTCGTCAACAAAGCGCCGCAGGCGGCGCCGCGCCGCAGCGAAGCAGTGCCCGTCTCGCCGCTCACGGCCGCTTGGGCGCCTGCCACCAGGTCTCGGGAAGATAGCCGTAGAGCGAGGTCCGGGCCGGCCGCTCAATCCTGCGCCAGCGCGCGATCCACTGCGCGGGAAGATGAAACAGCGGGACGGTGTAGAAACCGGAGATCAGCGTGCGATCGAGCGCGCGCACCGCCGCCACGAAGTCTTCGCGGCTCTCGGCTTTGAGCAAGGCAGCGATCATTGCGTCAACGGCAGGATTCTTCACGCCCATGTAATTTCGAGTGCCGGGCTCGTCAGCGGCGGCCGAGCCCCAATAGAACGCCTGCTCGTTGCCGGGGGAGAGCGATTGATCCCAGCGGTTCTCGATCATGTCGAAATCGTAGGTGAGACGACGGCCCTCGTATTGCACCGCGTCCACCATGCGCACGCGCGCGCTGATGCCGGCGCGCCTCAGATTCTGTGCGAACAACAGCGCCAGGCGCTCTTCGTCGCGCGCGGTGACCAGGATCTCGAAGGTCAGCGGCCGGCCGCTCGCCCGCTGGACGAGCTCGGTCGCGCGCAACTCGTAGCCCGCGGCCGCGAACAGCGCGAGCGCGCGCTTGAGCGCCGCGCGGTCCCGGCCGGAGCCGTCGCTGACCGGCGGCGACCATCTGCCCGCCATCACGTCGGCCCACACGGCGCCGGGGAACGGCGCGAGCAGCGCCTTTTCCCGCTGGTCGGCGGGGCGGCCGTGGGACGACAGCTCCGAACCGTCGAAATAACTCGCTGTACGTTCGTACAGATCGAAGAAGTAGCCGTGGTTGATCCATTCGAAATCGAACAACAGCGAGATCGCCTCGCGCACGCGGATATCGGAAAAGACCCCTCGGCGCGTATTGAACACGAAGAACGTACCGGTCTTTGGCACGCCGGTCGGCAGCGCCTCCTTGATCACGCGGCCGTCGCGCGCGGCAGGAAAATCGTAGGCGGTCTGCCAGCGGCCCGGATCATGCTCGTTGCGAAAGTCGTAGAGGCCGCGCTTGAACGCCTCCAGATGGCTATTGGCCTCGCGATAGTAGTCGAAGCGGACCTCATCGAAGTTCCAGAGACCGCGATTGACCGCGAGCGCGCGGCCCCAATAGTTCGGATCGCGCTTGAGGGTAACGCTCTTGCCGGGGTCGACCCCGCTGACGATGTAGGGGCCGCTGCCGAGCGGCGCCTGGAACGAGGTTTCCTCGAAGGTGGCGGCATCGATCGCGTGCTTGGCGAGCACCGGCATTAGTCCGAGGATCAGCGGGAGTTCGCGGTCCTCGCTGCCGGAGAGATCGAAGCGAACTGAATGATCGCCGACTGCCTCGGCCTTGGCGACCTTGGCGTAATACGTGCGATGGTTTGGCCGACCTTTGTCACGCAAGAGTTGCCAGGAGAAGGTCACGTCGTCGACGGTGACCGGCTTGCCATCGGAGAATCGGGCATCGGGGTCGAGGTGAAAAGTGACGTAGCTGCGCCGCGCGTCGGTTTCGACCGACCGGGCGATCAATCCATAAAGCGTGAACGGCTCGTCGTAACCGCGCGCCATCAAGCTCTCGACCACGTAACCGCGGATCGCCTGCGGCGCGATTCCCTTGACGATGAAGGGATTGAGGCTGTCGAACGTGCCGAGCACGCCCTGCACCAGGCGGCCGCCTTTGGGCGCGGCGGGATCGGCATAGGGCAGCCGGGTGAAGCCTTCGGGTAGCGCCGGCGCGCCATGCATGGCGATGCCGTGCCGCGGCTCGCCGGCCTGCGCCGCGGCACAGCCCGGCCAGCCCGCGGGGGCGCCCAGGCCGAGCACCAGCGCACACGCCGCCGCCCGGGCGCTGGGCCAGCCGCGGCGGAGCAGAAGGTGCAGGGAACGACGCGCGCGCTTGGCGGCCAGCCGATACGAGATTGCCACGAACGGATCCAATGGCGCAGCAAATCGGGTTCCGCCCGTTGACGTCGGAACGCCGTCGCAGCCGCCGAGTGCATGCTTGGGCGCACAAGGCGGCGGGGTTATGGCTTTATTCAGCGTGGCTTTATCGAGCGGGGCAAATGAGTTATCACGCGGGTATTCGGCGTCACGCTCCTGCCGTATTTGGTGCCGACACAGCCTCAATAGAGGGCGACCGTTCGGGCGCGGGCGCGTCGGCGAACGGTAAGCAAGAGGATCTATCGATGGATCACCGGTTGGTTTCTGCGCCGGCCCGGCTGGCCGCGCGCGCGTTTGCTGTCGCAGGGGCAACAGCCATGCTCACGGCGTTGATTGCATCCGGCGCCCTGGCGCAGAGCCCCCCGGGACCGGCCGCGCCGAAAGCGGCGCCCAAGGCAGCGCCCAAAGCTGCGCAGAAACCCGCCGCGCCGGCGGCGGCGCCGCAGGCGCAGGCACAACCCCCCGCGGCCGAGCAGCCGCAGCTCATCTTCTCGCCCTGGACCAAATTCTGCCTGAAGGGCCAGGAGGCGAATGCCAAACAGGTCTGCTTCACGGGTAAGGACGGCAGGGTCGAGTCCGGCATGCCGGTGGTGGCGGCGGTGTTGATCGAGCCTGAAAACGATCCCAAGAAGGTGCTTCGCGTCACTTTGCCGCTGGGTATGTCGCTGCAACCCGGAACTCGGGTGATCGTCGACAACGGCCAGCCGATGACCGGCCCTTACGTGATCTGCTTCAACAATGGTTGCATGGCCGATTACGAGGCAAGCGGCGAGTTGATCGGCAAGTTGAAGAAGGGGCAAGGTCTCGTCATCCAAGGCATCAACGGTGCCGGCCAGCCCATCAGCTTGGTAGTTCCGCTCACGGACTTCGCCAAGGCGTATGACGGTCCGCCCACCGATCCCAAGAAGTTCGAGGAGCAGCAGAAGCAGCTGCAGGAAGAGTTGCAGAAGCGGGCCGAGGAGGCGCGCAAGAAGCTCGAGGCGCAGCAGCCGCAGCATCAAGCGGCACCGTCGCGATAATCCGTCGGTCGGACTTTGGAACGGCGGATCGAGGCGCGCCCGCGTCGGCGCGCCTCGATCTTTTTCAGCCTCAGGAGGTTGGCCTGCGATGCGTCTGACCGAAAAAACAGGTTCAATTGAGCGAGGAATTGCGTGGGCGGTAGCTACCCTTCTCGTCCCGCTCGAACATCTCCGCGATCTGCGGATGGCGTAGCGGCTCACCCGAGGTGTCCGGCAAGAGATTCTGCTCGGAGACATAGGCAATGTATTCGGTCTCCGCGTTCTCGGCGAGCAGATGGTAGAACGGCTGGTCTTTGTGCGGGCGCACCTCCGCCGGAATCGACTCGTACCATTCCTCGGTATTGTTGAACTGCGGATCGATATCGAAGACAACCCCGCGGAACGGAAACAGCCGGTGGCGGACCACCTGGCCGATCTTGAATTTCGCGTTGCGCACCCGGCTCATTCCGCGGCCGGCATACTGCAGGATCACGTCGCGCGCCAGAGGGTCAAAGGCCGTAGCGCGCCGCCAGCTCGGGGTCCTTGGCGGCGACCCGGCGGGCGAGGTCGATCAGCACCTTGGCCTGCTTCCAAGTGGCGTCGTCCTGCATCTTGCCGTCGATCATGACCGCGCCGCGGCCGTCAGGCATGGCGTCGAGGATCTTCTTGGCGAAGGCGACCTCGGCGGGATCGGGTGAGAATACGCGCTTGGCGATCGCCACCTGGCTCGGATGCAGCGTCCAGGCGCCGACGCAGCCCATCAGGAAGGCGTTGCGGAATTGCGCCTCACAGGCCTGCGCGTCCGCGAAGTCGCCGAACGGGCCGTAGAACGGCTTGATCCCGGCCGCCGCGCAGGCGTCCACCATCTTGGCAATGGTGTAATGCCAAAGGTCTTGCTGAAACGCGGCGCGCGCGCCGCCGCCCGGCGGGAGATCGGCGACCACCTTGTAGTCGGGGTGTCCGCCGCCCACGCGCGTCGTCTTCATCGCGCGCGAGGCGGCGAGATCGGCGGGGCCGAGGCTGATCCCGTGCATGCGCGGAGACGCCGTCGCGATTTCCACCACGTTGTCCACGCCCTGGGCCGTCTCCAGGATGGCGTGAATAAGAATCGGCTTGCGCAGCGAGTGCCTGGCCTCGAGCTGTGCGAGCAGTTGGTCGAGGTAATGGATGTCCCATGCTCCCTCGACCTTGGGCAGCATGACGACGTCGAGCTTTGCTCCGACCGTGCCGACGATGTCGATGACGTCGTCCAGCATCCACGGCGAGTTGAGCGCGTTGATGCGGGTCCATAGCCCGGTGGTGCCGAAGTCGCTCGCACTGGCCATAGAGATGAAGCCCGCGCGCGCGGCGGTTTTGGCGTCGGCCGGAATGGCGTCCTCGAGATTGCCCAGCACCACGTCGACCTGCGCGATCAGCTCGGGCACTCTGGCGCGCAGCTTCTCGATGTGCGGGGGCACGAAATGGATCATGCGCTCGAGCTTGACCGGCAGCTCGCGCAGCGGCGCCGGTGCGCCGATTGCCAGCGGCTGGAAGAAGTTGCGCGGGAGCTTCATGTCCCTTCCCGGATGGCCAGCGGCGTTATTGCAGCGGGATATTCGCCTGCTTGATGACCTTGCCCCAGAGCTGCGTCTCCTCGGCGAAGAAGCTCCCGGCCTGCGCGCGCGTCCTGGTGACGGGCTCCATCTGAATTGCACGGACCCGGTCCGCGACCTCTGGTCGGCCGAGGATCTCGACCACGTCGCGATTGATCTTGTCCGCCACCGCCGCGGGCGTCTGCGGCGGCGCGACCATGGCGTACCAAGTGACCGCGCGATAGCCGGGCAGGCCTTGCTCCGCGATGGTCGGGATCTCCGGAAGCTCCCGCACGCGCTCGGTCGTGCCCACTGCCACGATCTTGACCTTCCCGGCACGGTGGAGTGGAAGGGACGTGGTCGGCGTGTCGAACATCATGTCCACATGCCCGGCGATGATGTCGTTGATGGCCTGGCCTAGACCGCGATAGGGGATCTGCGTCGTCGTGATGCCGGCGAGCATCTCGAGCTGGACCGTCGAGAGGTGTCCGATCGAACCGATGCCCGGCGTCGCCGAGGTGATCTTGCCCGGATCGGTCTTGGCGCGCGCAATCAGATCCTTAAGGGTCGAGCCCTCGAAGTCCTTGCGCAGCACGAGCACGTAAGGTCCGGTCGCCAGCAAGGCGATCGGAACCCAGCGCGCGGGGTCATAGCCCATGTCGCGGTAGAGAAAGCTGTTGGTCGCGATCGGCCCAGGCGAGGCCAGCAGCAGCGTATAGCCGTCGGGCGCGGCGCGCGCGACTTCCGTAGCGCCGATATTCCCGGCCGCGCCCCCGACATTCTCCACGACTGCGGATTGCCCCCAACTGCGGCCGAGCTCATCCGCGAGCAGCCGTGCCAGCGTATCGGTGCCGCCGCCGGCAGGGTAGGGGACGACGATCCGCACCAGCCGGGAGGGATAGGAATCTTGCGCGCCGGCATTCTGGATGGCGAGCACCGCAGCCAACGCCGCGATCACTGCCACGCCGCTTCCCAGCCACCGCATGATGATCTCCCGCGTCGGCCTGAGCTTTTCACGGCGATGGTAGTCGAGCGTCCGCACGGAAGCCAGCGCGCGCCGACACGCGGCTCGGACTATGCTAGAGACGGGCAGTCAGTGCGGGGAAAGCGCCTTGCCGAGCGAGCACAAGGAGGATTGGGTGGCGCGTGCGCGCTCGCTCGCGCCTATGATCGAGGCGGCTGCCGATCGCACCGAGAAGGAACGGAAGATTCCAGCCGATGTGCTCTCCGCGATGCATGATGCCGGGCTGTTCCATATTTTGCTTCCCGCCTCGCTCGGTGGGGCCGCCGTCGATCTCGTCACCTTCAACCAGGTGGTCGAGACCATTGCCGCTGCGGACGCCAGCCCGGCCTGGTGCCTGGCTCAGGCGGTGGCGAGCTCGCACGCGGCTGGATTTCTATCGCCGAAAATCGCGCAAGAGGTGTTCGGCGCAAGCGACGCGCTCGTGGCCTGGGGACCTCCCGCCGGCGTCGCCAGGGCGGCGGCGGTCGCGGGCGGTTACCGCCTCACCGGCAAGTGGCGCTTTGCCAGCGGCAGCGCCAATGCCACCTGGATGGGTGGCCATTCGACCGTGTTTGCGGCCGACGGAGAGCCGCGCCGCGACGCCATGGGCAATCCGATCAACCGCACCCTGCTGTTTCGCAAAGAGCGCGCGACCATTCATGACACCTGGCACGTCATCGGACTGCGCGGAACCGCGAGCAACGACTACGAGGTCGCCGATCTGTTCGTGCCTGAGGAATACAGCACTTGGCGCGACTCCGCCGCCGACCGGCGCGAGCACGGGCCGCTCTACAACATCCCGCTGCTCACGCTCTACGGCGTGGGTTTCTCCGGCGTGGCGCTCGGCATCGCGCGCTCCTGTCTCGCCGCTTTCATGGCGCTGGCGCAGGTGAAGCGCTCCGGAGGTGGGGTGGGCTCGACCACGCTCCTGCGCGACAACCCCGTCATCCAATCGCGAGCCGCCCGTGCCACCGCGCGGCTGCGATCGGCGCGGGCGCTCCTGCTGCAGATGCTCGCCGAGATCTGGGGTGCGTCGGCGGCAGCGGGCGTGCTTTCGCTGGAGCAGCGCGCCCACTTGCGCCTCGCCATCACCGGCGCCATGGACCACGCGCGCAAGGTGGCCGATTTCGCCTATCATGCCGCCGGCACTACGGCCATCTTCGAAGGCAGCGCATTCGAACGGCGTTTCCGCGACCTGCACACCGTGCTAGCGCAAGGGCAGGCGCATCAGTCGAATTTCGAGTCGGCGGGGCAGGCGCTGTTCGGGATCGAGCCGCGGCAGCGGCTCTAGCGCGTGATCCTGAAAGTGGAACCGGTTTTCGGAGAAGATCACGCGCAAAACCAAAGCATGGAGCGGGATGGCGAGTTGAGGACAGGTCATTTCGCTCTGGCTACAGCCCTTCCCCGCGCATGAGGCGCGGCTGCGACGCCAGCGGCGCGACCCCCTCACGCATGAGCGCGCGCCGCAGCGGGCCGATGCGTTGCGCCAGAAACAATCCGATCCCGCGCGCGCTCTGCACCGGCAGGAAATCCGAGAGCAAGCTGCGATTGAGCAGATCGACCGCGAGCGCGCGGCTGGCGACGTCGGCACGGCGCATACGGTCATAGTCATCGGTGACCTCACCGGCGTCGCGGCCGCCGCGATGCGCAGCGGCCACCAGCTCGGCGATGGTCGCCGCGTCCCGCAGGCCGAGATTGAGCCCCTGCGCGCCGATCGGCGCGACGACGTGCGCCGCCTCTCCGACCAGCGCCACCCGGCGGGCGCCCAACTGCCACGCCGTATCCAGCACGAGCGGGAATACGCCCCGGCCGGGCTCGAGGGCAATCTTGCCTAGGATCGAATGCGAGCGGCGCTCGATCTCCGCCGCCAGGTCCGCATCCGAAAGCGCCGCGAGGCGGGGAGCCTCGCGCGGCTTGGCGACGAACACCAGGCTCGAGCGCCGCCCGGGCAACGGCACCAGCGTGAAGGGACCGTGCTCGCCGTGGAATTCGGTTGCGGTGTCGTGGTGCTCCCGGCGGTGAGCGAGATTGCAGGTGAGTGCGACCTGCGGATAGCCGCGACTGTGGCTGCCGATGCCGGCGACGGCGCGACACAACGAGCGGCGCCCGTCGGCGCCGATCGCCAGGCGTGCCGATACCGCGCCGCCGTCATAGCTCACCGTCACGCGCTCGTTTCCGACCTCGATCGCTCGCGCCACGGCTGCGACCCGCGCAAGCTTGGGAAGCTCGGCGGCGCGCGTCTGCAGCGCGGCAATGAGATGCCGGTTCTCGATATTTTGGCCAAAGGCATCGAGTCCGATATCGACGGCGGCGAACGAGGCCTCGGGCGCGCGCCACAGGCGCGCCGTATCGTCGACGATCCGCAGCACCCGCAGCGGCGCGGCGTGCTCCCGGCAACATGCCCACACGCCGAGCGTGTCGAGCGCCGTTACTGAACCAGCCAATAACGCAGTGGTGCGGTGATCCGGACCGGAGGTGGGTTTGGCGACCAGCGCTGTCTCTATTCCCGCGGAGGCAAGCGCGATCGCTGCGGTCAGGCCCGCCGGGCCGCCTCCCACCACCACCACCTCGACGCTCACCTGGTTCATGCCACCGTCGTACTCGTCCTGTCCTCCCGAGCGGTGTCATCGGCGCGAGCGGAAACAGCCCGGGGCAGGCGCCAGATCACCGCTGTTTGCCCATTGTCGCACCTCGGGAATGCCGGCGTATACAGACATGACAAACTGAGGACACTGAGCAGGTATAGTGTCATTCACAAGAAGGGAGCCGACCCCGTTGCCGCCGTTCACCCATGTGCGCGCCTTCGCCGTCCACATCTTCACCGCGGCCGGCGCGGCACTCGCGCTGGCCGCGCTGCTCTATGCGACGCGCGGGCAATGGGCGGCGATGTTTCTCTGCCTCGGCGCTGCGCTGATCGTCGATGGCTTCGACGGGACGATCGCGCGCTTCCTCAAGGTTGCCGAGTTCCTCCCGCGCTGGTCGGGAGATGTGCTCGATCTGGTCGTCGACTTCGTCACCTACGTGTTCGTTCCGGCCTATGCGATCGCCACCGGCGGCCTGCTGCCGGGGGTGCTTGCAATACCCGGGGGCGTTCTCATCGTCGTTACCGGCGCGCTCTATTTCGCCGACCGCGAGATGAAGACCCCGGACAACTATTTTCGCGGCTTTCCCGCGCTCTGGAATGCGGCGGCCTTTTATCTATTCTTGCTCAAGCCCTGGCCATCGCTGGCGGCAGTCATTGTCGCCTTGCTCGCGGGCTTGAGCTTCGTGCCTTTCAAATTTCTCCATCCGATGCGCGTCGCCCGCATGCGCGCGGTCAACGTCGCTGCCCTGGCGCTGTGGTCGGCCCTGGCCCTGATCGCGGTCATCCGCGATCTTGATCCCGGGGCCTGGGTGACCGGCGGCCTGGTGGCGATCGGCCTCTATTTCCTCGGCATCGGGCTCACCGAGAAGCGCTGAATGAACGCGTTTGCGCTGCTTGCCGATCCCAACGCATGGGCCGCGCTGCTCACGCTGACCGTGCTCGAGATCGTGCTCGGCATCGACAATCTCGTCTTCATCTCGGTTCTGACCGCAAGGCTCGACGAGGACAAGGCGCGTCGCGCCCGACAGGTCGGCCTCTCGCTCGCATTCATTTTCCGCGTGGTCCTGCTGGCTGGGCTTACCTGGCTAATGGAGTTGACGGAGCCGCTGTTCTCCATCCTCGGCATGGGCATCTCGTGGCGCGACATCATCCTGATCGGGGGCGGCCTTTTCTTGATCGCCAAGGCCACACACGAGATTCACGCCGAGGTGGAGGCGCGCGACGGCGAAGCCACCGCCGTGTCTACCCGTCAGGCCTTCGCCTGGGTCGTGGCGCAATTGGTCGCGATCGACCTCGTCTTTTCCCTCGATTCCATTATCACCGCGATCGGAATGGCGGAGGACCTCGAGGTGATGGTCGCCGCCGTGGTCATCGCCATGATCGTGATGTACGCAGCAGCGGGGCCGGTCGGCGCCTTCATCGCCGAGCATCCCACCACCAAGATGTTGGCGCTGGCATTTCTGCTGCTGATCGGGGTTGCCCTGGTCGCCGACGGCTTCGAATTTCACATTCCGCGCGGCTACATTTATTTCGCCATGGCCTTCGCCGCGGCGGTCGAGGCCTTCAACGTCGTCGCCAAGCGCAACCGGGAGCGGCGCCGGTCGCCGCGCTGAGGCTTGATCCGCGCGCCGCACTGGAGGACATTGCCGCCGCCGGCCGGTCCGGCGCGTGCAGGTCGAGACAGGGAGTGAGAGCGATGGTCGCAGCGGTGCGAGTGCACAAGACGGGTGGTCCGGAAGTGTTGACCTATGAGGACGTTCCCGTGCCGGCGCCGGGCGCGGGGCAGATCAAGGTGAAGAACCACGCCTGCGGGGTCAACTTCATCGACACCTATTTTCGCATGGGCATGTATCCCTCTCCCGTCGGGTTGCCGTTCGTGGCCGGCAACGAGGGTGCCGGCGAGGTGACCGCGGTCGGGCCGGGCGTCACCGACCTCAAGGTCGGCGACCGCGTCGGCTACACCTCCGCGCTCGGCGCCTATGCCGCGGAGCGCATAATGCCCGCCGATCGCGCCGTGAAACTGCCGGACAAGATCAGCTACGAGCAGGCCGCCGCCATGATGCTCAAGGGCATGACGGTCCAATACCTGCTGCGGCGGACCTACAAGGTGCAGAAGGGCGACAACGTGCTGATCCATGCCGCCGCTGGCGGGGTCGGATTGATCGCCTGCCAATGGGCGAACTATCTCGGCGCCAACGTCATCGGCACCGTCGGCTCGAAGGACAAGGCTGAGCTCGCCAAAAAGAACGGTGCCCACCACGTCATCCTCTACCGCGACGAGGATTTCGCCGCCAAAGTCAAGGAGATCACCGGTGGCAAACTGTGCGAGGTAGTGTATGACGGCGTGGGCAAGGCGACCTTCCCGGCTTCGCTCGACTGCATCAAGCCGCTCGGTATGTTCGTGAGCTTCGGCTCCGCCTCCGGCCCGATCGAGGCCTTCAATATCAACATCTTGCAGACCAAGGGCTCGCTGTTTGCCACGCGGCCAACGCTCAACACCTACGTCGCCAACCGCGAGGATCTGATCAAGACCGCGAACGACCTGTTCGAGGTGGTGGCGAGCGGCGCAGTCAAGATCCCGGTCAATCAGAAATACGCCCTCAAGGACGCGCAGAAGGCGCACCGCGACCTCGAGGGACGCGGCACCACGGGCTCCAGCATCCTGGTGCCGTGAGACGGACGATCCAGTGATCGCGGGAAGGGTGTGAGAGGCGCCGCCGTAGGCCTGGATCCGTCGCTGCCGGGGGCCCGTGTGCACACCGGCTTGCGGGCCTGCTCGGTCGTCATCGTCCGCGAAGGGCAAAGGCGGACCGTCGAGCATCACAGCAGGAGATGAGAGGGGCCACTTCGGCTTCGATCCCGCGATCGCGGATTACTGGATGCCCGCTTGCGCGGGAATGACAAGAGAGAGCTCCTTCTGAACTCACAGCAGCGCGGCCAGACGCGCGAAGGCCGAGTGCTCGCACGCGCCTGGCGGCAGGCGGGGAATACCGATCACCTCGATCGGCTGTGCGAACGCCGCGATGGTGGCGACCGTATCCGCGAGCGAAGCCGCGCTGCCTTCGCTCTCGCTGATCACCACGGCCGCGATGTCGAGATTGCGTCGTGCCAGCACCTCGAGCGCGGTCAAGCTGTGGCTGATGCTGCCGACATAGCTTCCCGCCACCAGCACGATCGGGAGGCGCAGCACCGACATCAGATCGAGCACGGTGTGGCGGTCATCGAGCGGGACCATGATCCCGCCGACGCCTTCGATCAGCAGGACGCCGCGACGCTGAGCCATCGCGCGGCGGCAGAACTCTGCGACCTCCTGGAATGCGATCGCTCGGCCCTCGCGCTGCGCTGCCGTGTGTGGGGAGAGCGGCGCCTTGAAACGCCAGGGCGCGACCGCTTCGAGCTCCTCGGCTGTCGCGGGACGGCCAAGTGCGGCGAGGAGCACCGCCGGATCGCTGTCCTCCCCCCAGTGCACGGGATCGAAGCCGCTGACCACCGGCTTGATCGCCGCAACGGTTCGGCCGGCGACGCGAAGGTGGCGGATCAGCCCCGCTGTGACGAAGGTCTTGCCAATGTCGGTGCCGGTTGCGGTGACGAAGAGCGCGGTCATTGCGCTGCGCTTGCCGCCGCCGGTGCGAGGATGCGCGAGCGCACGAGCTCGGCCAGTCGCTCGATCTCCGCATCCGGATGTTGCGCCGTGAAGGTGAGCCGCAGGCGCGCGGTGCCTACCGGCACGGTCGGAGGCCTGATGGCAACGACCAGGAACCCATGCTCGGCGAGCAGCTGCGAGGCCGCGAGCGCGGCCTCCGCGTCCCCGAGCAGCACCGGCACGATCGGGCTTTGCGGCTCCGGAAGCCCGGCGCCGCGCGCGAACGCCTTGGCCTTGGTGAGCGGGAGCGTGGCGTAACCGGGATCGCCCTCGATCAGGTCGAGCGCGGCGATCGCGCCGGCGACCACCGCGGGCGGCAGGCCGGTCGAGTAGATCAGGGTGCGCGCGCGGTTGCGCATGAGGTCGACGACCGCGGCCGAGGCGCAGAGGTAGCCGCCGTAGGCGCCAACCGCCTTCGACAGCGTGCCCATCTGCAGCGGCACGTCGGCCTTTGTTCCCTGCGCGAAGCTCGATCCGCGTCCGCCGCCGATCACCCCGAGCCCGTGCGCGTCATCGGCCATCAGCCAGGCGTCGTGGCGCTGCGCCAGCGCCGCGAGCGCGTGCAGCGGCGCGACGTCGCCGTCCATGGAGAAGACGCCGTCGGTTGCGATCAGCGCGCGGTGATGGCGCCCCCGCAACTCCTCGAGCAGCGCGCCCGCGTGTTCGACGTCGGCGTGGCGATACGGTACCACAGCCGCGCGCGCGAGCCGCGCCCCCGCCCACAAGCAGGCGTGCGCGAGCTCATCGATCAGCACGAGGTCGCCTGGGGCGGCCAGCGCCGGGATGATGCCGAGATTGGCGAGATAACCGGAGCCGAAGACGCAGGCGGCCGGCGTGTCCTTCAGGCGTGCCAGCCGGTCTTCGAGCGCGGCGAACAAGGGATGATTGCCGGTGACCAGCCGGGACGCGCCGGCCCCCAGGCCGTAGCTGTGCAGTGCCTCGATCGCCGCGTCCTTGACGGCGGGGTGATGGGTCAGGTTGAGGTAATCGTTGCAGGAGAACGACAGCAGCCGGCGCCCGTCGCGCAGCAGCCAAATCCCGCTCACGCGGGTGGTATCGACGAGCGCGCGGCGTAGACTGCTGCGTTCGAGTTCGGCGAGCTTGCTGGCCGCGTATTCATCGAGAGAACGCATCCTGCGGCCCTGCGTCGGTTTCGCGCGTGCCAGCATGGCGACAATGACCGTGGAATGGAAGCGTGGAATGTCCAGCAGGACAAAGAGCAAGACGCAAGGCGAGGCCGCGCCGCCCGAATGGTACGCGGCCGGGCTCGCCCATGTCTGGCTGCCCTATGCGCAGATGAAGCACGCGCGCCCGCCGCTGCCGGTGGCGTCCACGCAGGGCTGCCGCATCATGCTCGCCGACGGACGCGAGCTCATCGATGGCATCGCGTCGTGGTGGACCGCCTGCCACGGCTATAACCATCCGCACATCCGTGCCGCGGTCGAGCGCCAGCTCGCGTCCATGCCGCACGTGATGTTCGGCGGGCTCGTCCACGAGCAGGCGCTAACGCTGGCACGCCGCCTGGCGGCGGCGCTGCCCGGCGATCTCGAGCGCGTGTTTTTCTGTGAGTCCGGCTCGGTCGCGGTCGAGGTCGCCATGAAGATGGCGATGCAGTTCTGGCTCAACAGGGGCGTGCGCACGCGCAAAAAGTTCCTTGCCTTCAAGGGCGGCTATCATGGCGACACCACCGGCGCGATGGCGATCTGCGATCCCGAGGCCGGCATGCACGCGCCGTTGCGTGGCCTTCTGCCGGAGCATCACGTGGTCGATCTGCCGCAGGACGAGGAGAGCGCGGCGGCCTTCGCACGGGTACTCGAGCGCCACGCCGGCGAGCTCGCCGGTATCGTGGTCGAGCCGCTGGTACAGGGCGCCGGCGGCATGCGTGTCCACGATGCAGCGGTGCTGCGTGCCCTGCGCGACGCCGCGAACCGTTACGAGCTGCTGCTGATCTTCGACGAGATCTTCACCGGCTTCGGCCGCACCGGCACCCTGTTCGCCTGCGAGGCGGCCGGGGTGCTGCCCGACATCGTCACGCTGTCGAAAGCACTGACCGGCGGGACGCTTGCCCTCGCCGCGACCATCGCGCGCAAAAAGGTCTTCGACGCGTTCTGGTCCGATGATCCCGCGCATGCGCTGATGCATGGCCCGACCTTCATGGCCAACACGCTCGCCTGCGCCGCCGCGAATGCCTCGCTCGACCTGTTCGAGCGCGAGCCGCGGCTCGCACAGGTGGCGCAGATCGCCGCCGCGCTAGTGCGCGGCCTTGCGCCCTGCCGGAATCTTCCGAGGGTCAGGGACGTGCGTGTCCAAGGCGCCATCGGCGTGGTCGAGCTCGCGCGTATCGACGATCTCGATCAGCTGCGCGCCCGCTTCATCGCGGAAGGGGTATTCGTGCGCCCGTTCGGCTCGGTCGTCTATCTCACGCCCGCCTTCACGATCGGCGAGGAGGAGCTGGCGCGCTTGACCGGCGCAGTCGTCAAAGTTGTCAGCGCTCTTTAGTACCCCACCACGGTGCCGTGCAGATCGTAGTCATCCGCGCGCTCGATCTTGACGATGGCGATCTCGCCGAGCCGCAGTGGGCGGCGGCTGGCGAGGTGGACGACGCCGTCGATCTCCGGCGCGTCGCCGTGGGTGCGCCCCTTGCCGACCGGTGTGGCCGCGCGGGCGCCGGTCTTGCCGCCGCTCCCGGCGCCAATCTCGTCGATGATCACCGCCTGACGAGTGCCGACCTTGCGCTCGAGCCGCCGCCGCGAGATCGCCTGCTGGTGACGCATCAGACGATGCCAGCGCTCCTCCTTGACCTCGTCCGGGACGGGAGGCGCGAGCGCATTGGCGAGTGCGCCTTGCACCGGCTCGTAACGGAAGCAGCCGACGCGGTCGAGCTGCGCCTGCGTGAGCCAATCCAGGAGCATCTCGAAATCCTGTTCACTTTCGCCGGGAAAGCCGACGATGAAGGTCGAGCGAATGGTCAGCTCCGGACAAATCTCGCGCCAGCGCGCGATGCGCTCGAGCGTCTGTTCCTGCGCCGCCGGGCGCTTCATGCGGCGGAGCACGGCAGGGGAGGCGTGCTGGAACGGGATATCGAGATAGGGCAGCACCTTGCCGGCGGCCATGAGGGAGATGACCTGGTCAACGTGCGGGTAGGGGTAGACGTAATGCAGCCGCACCCAGGCGCCGAGCTCGCCCAGCGCGCGCGCGAGGTCGATGAACTTTGACCGCAGCTCGCGCCCCTTCCACTCGCTCGCGGCGAATTTGACATCGACCCCGTAAGCCGAAGTGTCCTGCGAGATGACGAGGAGTTCCTTCACCCCGGCGGCGACGAGGCGCTCGGCCTCACGCAGCACGTCGGCCGCCGGTCGCGAGACGAGGTCGCCGCGCAGCTTGGGGATGATGCAGAAGCTGCAACGATTGTTGCAGCCTTCGGAAATCTTGAGATACGCGTAGTGCCGAGGCGTGAGCTTGACGCCTTCCGGCGGCACCAGATCGAGGAACGGATCGTGGCGCGGCGGCAGCGCGCGGTGCACCGCCCCTATCACGCCCTCGTATTGTTGCGGGCCGGTGACCGCGAGCACACCGGGGTAGCGCGACGTGATCTTTTCGGGCTCCGCGCCCATGCAGCCGGTGACGATGACCCGGCCGTTCTCGTTGAGCGCCCGGCCGATCGCGGCGAGTGATTCAGCCTGCGCGCTGTCGAGAAAGCCGCAGGTATTGACCACCACCAGGTCGGCGCCGGCGTGCGCGCGCGCGAGTTCGTAGCCTTCGGCGCGCAGGCGCGTGATGATGCGTTCGCTGTCGACCAGCGCCTTCGGGCAGCCGAGCGAGACGAAGCTGACCTTTGGCGCCCGTGTCGGCGCGGAGGCGGGATTGCGATTCTCCATGGCGCGAGGGGCTAGCCGAGCGCCGGCGCGCGCGCAAGCGGCACGCGAGCGTTCGGCAACGCACCGCGCCGCGCGAATGGGTCAGGGGCAAGGATGGCGTTGGCGATCGCGGCCGATATACGTGTGCGAGGCCGGATCGTAGGAGCGATAGCGCCGGGCGCAATACGCCAAGTCGCCGCTGCCGGCTTGGTAGCCGGCGGCATAGGCCGGCGCGGGCCCCGGGGCGGGAACGGCGCCGCCGGGATTCCAGCCATAGGGAGGCACGTAGCCCGGCGCATAGCCGTAGCCGGGAGCGTAGCCGTATCCGGGAACGTAGCCGTAGCCCGCTGGGTAATCGCCGTAATAGGGGCCAAAGCCCCACCATTGCACGGACTCGACCAGCGATGCCGTCGCGCGCTGCAGCGATGGCGGCGCGGCGATCGGCGCCGCTCCCGCGGCGACGGCGAACAGGGCGGCGCCCGCGGTCAGGCTGGCGGCGGCGAGGACTCTGCGCGGCTTGGTCATGGACGATTCTCCTGTCAATTTGAACGCATGCGATGGCTCGTCCACCCCGATCGAAATCTAGCGCGTGATCCCGAAAGGGAAAACCGGTCTGGAAGGGGTGGGGTGCACAACAAAAGCATGCAGCGGGATGGTGCGCCGATGATTCCACAACGATCGCAGCCCTGCACGGGAAGGCCCCGGCGACGGTGTCGCCGGGGCCTAGCGCTCCCGTGGGCTCAGATGAGCAGTGGGGGGGCCTTCGGGGAGCGCCGTAAGACTAGCGCTTGGCCCTTATTTTGGTTCCCGCGGCTGCGCGCTGGCCGGTCGAAATCTCAACCAAAACGCCGTCTTGATGGCGGTGTGACCGCCGCGGCAGCCTTGCAGGCGCGCTTTCGCCTGGAAATGGCGGCCGTGTTCAATCCGCCGTCGCGCCCGAGAGCTTGACCAGCGCGGCCCACCGCGGCAGCTCGCTGGCGATGAAGGCGCGGAAGTCCTGCGCCGTGCCGGGCTTGGCTATTGCGCTGAAGCGCGCGAGATTGTCCTTCATCTGAGGTGTTTGCAGGCCTGCATTGATCGCGCGGTTAAGCGTATCGACGACGCTGGCCGGCGTTCCCGCCGGCGCGACCACGCCGGTCCAGGCGTCGATGGTGAAGTCGGGATATCCGCTTTCAACGAGGGTCGGCACCTCGGGTAGCGCCGGCCAGCGCTGCGCGCGCGCGATGCCCAGTGCCCGCACCTTGCCTTCCTTGATCAAGGGATAGAGGCCGACCAGCCCGTCGATGGTGAAATGGGTCTGCCCGGCCAGCAGATCGGTGATGGAAGCCGCCGATCCCTTGTACGGAATATAGGTGACGTCGATGCCGGCTTTGACCTTGAGCAGCGTGCTGAGCAGGTGCGGCGGGGTGCCGAGGCCGGCCCCGTAATTGAGTTTGCCGGGATTGGCCTTGGCGTAGGCGACGAACTCCTGCACGGTTTTCGCCGGCACGCCAGGCGACACCACGAAGACGTGCGGCAGGAGCGAAACCGACGCGATCGGCGCAAACAATTTGAGCGGCTCGATGCCGAGCTTGGCGTAGAGCGCCGGCGCCACTCCGAGCGAGCCAGATGATCCGAACAGGAGCGTGTAGCCGTCGGCGTCCGCGCCGGCCACGGCTTTGGTGGCGAGCGTGGAGCCTGCGCCTGGCCGGTTCTCGACGATCACCTCCTGTCCGAGCCGGCTCGACAATTCGTGCGCGACCAGCCGCGCCATGGTGTCGATCGGGCCGCCGGGCGGAAACGGCACCACCATCTTGATCAAACGGTTGGGATATTGCTCGCCCGCCGCGGGGCTGGCGGCGGCAAAGCCCATGAGCCCCGCGAGAGCGGTCACGAGAATTGCACGTCTGGCCGGCATCTTTGCCCTCCCTGGGTGAGACTACTTTGCTCCTGCAGCCGGGTAATTTGCGTGTCGGCAGGTGATCATGAACGCGGATGAAACGGCAGCGGCGCGGATTCGCAGGCGCTCTGAACGCGCCATTTTATCCCACAACGATGGCCGGGCAGAATAGGGCAACCGCCGATCGTCCGGGCCGCCGCTGCTGCTGGTGTCGTGCGACCCAGCGTCGCCACGACGGCGCTGGCCCGCGGCCGCGGGTGCGGGCAAAATGAAGCTTGTCCCGGCAGGTGACGCGTCGGCCGGAACCAGCGGAACGGGAGGACAATATGCGTCTCGTGGCCCTGCTTGGCGCCGCCGCGATTGCGGGTGCCGCCCTGTCCGCAATCTCGGCCGTACACGCCGAAACTCCGGCCGAGTTCTACAAGGGCAAAAATATCGAACTTTACATCGGCTACAGCGCCGGCGGCGGCTACGACGTTTATGCGCGCGCGCTCGCCCGCCACATCGGGCGCTTCATTCCCGGCAATCCCACGATCGTGCCGAAGAACATGCCGGGGGCAGGAAGCCTCGTGCTCGCCAACTGGCTCTACAACGTTGCGCCCAAGGACGGCACCGCCTTCGGCACCATCGGCCGGGGTACCGGATTTGATCCGCTGCTCGGCTCCACCAAGGCGCAGTTCGACGCGTCGAAGTTCAACTGGCTCGGCAGCATGAATGATGAGGTCAGCGTATGCGTCGCCTGGCACACGGCGGGAGTCAGGACGCTGCAGCAGGCGATGGGCAAGGAGCTCACCGTCGGCGGCACCGGACCCGCCGCCGATACCGATCAGTTTCCGAAGGTCCTCAATGCGACCATTGGCACCAAGTTCAAGATCATCACGGGCTATCCCGGCGGCAACGACGTCGATCTGGCGATGGAGCGGGGCGAGGTCATGGGCCGCTGCGGATGGTCGTGGTCGAGCGTGATCGCGACCCACCAGAATTGGCTCGACGACAAGAAGATCGACGTGCTGGTGCAACTGTCGCTCGCCAAGCATCCCGATTTGCCGAAGGTTCCTCTGGTCATGGATTTCGCGCGCAACGACGAGGAGCGCCAGATCTTCAAGCTGGTGTTCGCACGCCAGCCGATGGGGCGGCCTTTCCTCGCGCCGCCCGGGGTTCCCGCCGACCGCGTCGCGGCGCTGCGCCAAGCGTTCATGGATACCCTCGCCGACCGGGAGTTCATGGCGGAAGCGCGGAAAGCCAAGCTCGAGATCAATCCGGTATCGGGCGAGGCGGTGCAGAAGATTGTGCAAGAGGTCTATGAGACGCCCAAGTCCGTCGCCGACAAGGTGGCGGATATGGTCAATCATTGACCCGATGAGGTCCAGCACGGGCATTGCGCCGCCGTCGGAACCGACGCGCTGCCGCCAGCAGGCTTACCTGCCAACTCCTCTCGTCAAATGGACGCGCGGGTAGTATTGGCCGCCCCGGCAGATCGCACGATCGCCCAGTCAGCCCCCAAGGGAACCTGCGCAAGGGGAGTAGGCGCAGCTGTCCCTCAGCAGGTGACGGCCTCGCAATGAACTCATTCGCAGAGCAACGCCCGCCGAACGGGATGGCGAGCAACCCCTGCTGCGACCCGCGATCGTTACGCCGATACGCAGCCCCGGTTCCAGCAGGCGGGCCTGCCCCGAAGGTGCCGGAACCAACCGCACGGGGGTTCATTGTACTAGCGATCTCCTTAACGGATTCCATCACATGGCCCGGCAGAGCGGTCGCATTATCATCGTCCAGGAGGGCCGCTTCCTTCTGGAAGATGACGCCGGCAGCCACCGTCTGTTTCTCACCTCACATTCGCTGAATTTCAATCCGGAAGATTTGCGAGCACTCGCGCGCGGACAGCAGCGCATCACGGTTCAATACAGCGAACCCGAGGACTTGGTTGCGGGCCTGGCCGAAAGCATCGAGCTCGCCCAGCCGTCCAATGGCAATTCCGCAAATCCGCGACATGGCCTCGGCGCGACGCTCCGAGGTTTTCTCCGCGACTGGTCGCTGCCGCGGCAAGCGGTTGGTCAGAGCGACCGTTCGGACGCGGCGAAAAGCACCGAGTCGCACCAGCTCAAGGCACGGCTCGCAGAGGCCGATCAGGTCGGCACCAGCATCTGCGCCTATTGCGCCGTCGGCTGCGCGCAGTTGGTCTATGCCCGGAATGGCAAGGTCATTCATGTCGAGGGTGATCCGCGCAGCCCGATCAATCAGGGGACCTTGTGCCCAAAAGGCGCGGCGACGTTCGACCTGCTGAACAGCCCCCTGCGGCTCAACAGCGTGCTCTATCGCGCGCCAGGCTCCGACCATTGGGAACGCAAGCCGCTGGACTGGGCGATGGACCGCATTGCGCGTCTGGTGAAGCGCACGCGTGACGAAACGTTTGTCCAGAAGCTGCCCAACGGCTCCGCCGTCAACCATACCCTTGGGATCGGCTCGCTTGGCGGCGCCACGCTGGACAACGAGGAGAACTATCTGATCAAGAAATTATTTGGCGGCGGGCTCGGCATGGTGGCGATCGAGAACCAGGCCCGGGTCTGCCACAGCGCCTCGGTGCCGAGCCTCGGCGCCACCTACGGCCGCGGCGCCGCCACGCTCGCGCAGTGGGACCTCGCCAATTCCGACTGCGTGGTGGTGATGGGCTCGAACATGGCCGAGAACCATCCGATCGCGTTCCGCTTCGTGGTCAAAGCCAAGCAAAGGGGCGCGACCGTCATCCACGTCGATCCGCGGTTTACGCGCACCTCGGCGCTCGCTGATATCTATGCGCCGATCCGCACCGGAACCGACATCGCCTTTCTCGGCGGCATTATCCACTACCTGCTCGAGAACGATCTCTGGTTCAAGGACTACGCGCTGAATTTCACCAATATCTCCACCATCATTGATCATCGCTTCAAGGACGCCGATCAGCTGGACGGCTTGTTCTCGGGCTGGAACGAGGAAAAGCACGCATACCAGTACGATTCCTGGCAATACGAGGGCGAGGCCGTGCCATCCTCGCTCGCCGAGCATTCGGTCAACACCGCCGAATCTTTCAGCGAAAAGACCAAGCGCATGGAGAAAGGGCCGCCGCCGCGCGATCCGACCTTGCAGCACCCGAACTGCGTGTACCACATCATGCGGCGGCATTATGCGCGCTACACCCCCGAGATGGTGGAGCGCGTCACCGGCTGCCCGAAGGAAATCTTCGTCAAGATCGCCGAGGCACTAGCGCGCAATTCCGGTCGCGACCGTACCGGTGCGTTTTGCTACGCGGTGGCCTGGACCCATCACACCACCGGCGTTCAGATCATCCGAACCGCCGGCATCATTCAGGGGCTGCTCGGCAATACCGGACGTCCCGGCGGCGGCATTCTGGCGCTGCGCGGGCATTGCAGCATCCAGGGCAGCACCGATGTGCCCACGCTCTACAACATGCTGCCGACATATCTGCCGCAGCCGCAGGCCTACAAATCGCACGAGGCGTTTGCCGATTATCTCAAGGCCGAAACCACCCCGACCGGCTGGTGGCACAACTTCCCGAAATATGCGGTCAGCCTGCTGAAGGCCTGGTACGGCGAGCACGCCACCCGCGCCAACGACTGGGGCTATGAATGGGTGCCCAAGATCGTCGGCGATCACTCACAGCTGCCGATGACGCTTGCGATGCGCGACGGCGTGCTGCGGGGCATGTTCTTCCTCGGACAGAATCCGGTGATCGGGGGCAGCAATTCGCGGCTGATCGAGCGCGGCCTTGCCAAGCTGGAATGGATGGTGGTGCGCGACATCACCGAGACGGAGACCGCGGGCTTCTGGCGCTCGGGCCAGCTCGTGCGCAAGGGCGAGCTCAAGCCCGAGGACATCAGGACCGAGGTCTTCCTGATGCCCGGCTCGCTGGCGGGCGAGAAGGGCGGCACCTTCACCAATACCCACCGCCTGATCCAATGGCATGACAAGGTCGGCGAGGCGCCGGGCGACAGCCGATCGGAGTTGTGGTTCATTTATCATCTCGGGAGACGCTTGCGCACCCTCTACGCCGACAGCACCGATGCGAAGGACCTGCCGCTCCAGAACCTGACCTGGGACTATCCGCTCAGCGACGAAAAGGGCGAGCCCGACGCCGAGGCGGTGCTCAAGGAGATGAACGGCTACACGGTCGCCGACCGCAAGCAGATCGCGTCCTTTCAGAAGCTCAAGGATGACGGCTCGACCGCTTCCGGCGCCTGGCTCTACTGCGGCATTTTCCCCGACGACAGCACGAACAAGGCGCGCTCGCGCAAGCCGGATGGTCCCGACGGGCCGGGCACTCATCTCGAGTGGGCGTTCGCCTGGCCCGCCAACCGCCGCAACATGTACAACCGCGCCTCCGCCGATCAGGAGGGACGGCCGTGGTCCGAGCGCAAGAAGCTGATGTGGTGGGACGAGGCTCGCGGGCAATGGGACGGCTATGATTCGCTCGACTTTGAGCCGAACAAGGCGCCGGATTACGAGCCCGACTGGTCGCAGGAGCCGCAGGGCATGGACGCGCTCGACGGAAAGTCGGCGTTCATCATGATCGCGGACGGGCGCGCCTCGCTGTTCGTGCCGTCGGGCCTGAAGGACGGTCCGCTGCCGACGCACTACGAGCCGGTGGAGTCTCCGGTCAGAAATCAATTGTATGGACAGCAGGACAATCCGGTTGCCAAGAAATGGGAGGCCGCCGACAACCGCTACCACGCCGTCGGTGACCCGAAATTCCCGTACGCGCTGACCACCTATCGGCTGACCGAGCACCATTCCGGCGGCACGCCGACGCGATCGGTACCGGTCACCGCGGAGCTGCAGCCGGAAGGCTTCGCCGAAATTCCGCCGGAGCTCGCGCGCGAGCTCGCTATTGAAAATCTCGACTGGGTGGTGATCTCGACGGCGCGCGGCGAGATCGAGACGCGCGCGCTGGTGACCGAGCGGCTGCGGCCGTTCATGATAGCGGGACGCAAGCTCTACCAAGTGGGCATGCTCTGGCACTACGGCTGGTCCGGTTACGCCACCGGCGACATCGCCAATGCGCTCACCGCCGTCGTGGGCGAGCCGAACACCAGCATCCACGAGAACAAGTCGCTGACCTGCAATCTGCGCAAGGGCCGCCTCGACGGCCGGCCGCAGACTGCGCCGGTCGAGCACGCCCACCGCCTCGACGTGGTGATCGGATAGGAGCCGGTTGTGACCGTCCATGTGCGAGCGACCCAGGAATCGCGTTCGATGCTGCCGGGCATGATCCCGAATGAGGCGGAACTGACCGCAGGGGTGAAGATCGAAGCCGGCAGGCAATACGGTTTCTTCACCGACACGACATTGTGCATCGGTTGCAAGGCCTGCGAAGTCGCCTGCAAGGAATGGAACTCGTTGCCCGCTGATCATCTCACCTTGACCGGCATGAGCTACGACAACACCGGCGCGCTCTCCTCCAACACCTGGCGACACGTGGCGTTCATCGAGAAGGTGCGGAGCGACGGCGCTGACGGTGCGATGGTGCTGCCGCCATTTCAGAGTCACTGGAAGATGATGAGCGACGTCTGCAAGCATTGCGATAACGCTCCATGCCAGGAAGCGTGTCCGACCGGTGCGCTGTTCCGGACCGAGTTCGACACCGTCGTGGTGCAGCAGGATATCTGCAACGGCTGCGGCTATTGCGTGCCGGCTTGTCCGTTCGGCGTGATCGATCTCAATGAGTTGGACGGCAAGGCGCACAAGTGCACGCTCTGCTACGACCGGCTCAAATCCGGTCTTGAGCCGGCCTGCGCGAAGTCGTGCCCGACCGATTCGATCCAATTCGGCGAGCTATCAGATCTGCATCGGCGCGCCCGCGCGCGCGTTCAGTCGCTGCACGAGCAGGGCGCCGGCGACGCCTACCTCTACGGCGCCCCGGGTGGGCCGGGCGCCACCGGCAATCTCGGTCATCTGCATGCGTTCTTCCTGCTGACCGAGCAGCCGGAGGTCTACAACCTGCCTTCGGCTCCCTCGCGCGGCGCCGATCGCGTGCTGCCGAGCCTGCTCGCCGGGCTCGCCACCGCGGTCCTGCTGACCGGGGCCGCTTTCGGTTTCCTGCTCGCGGTCTAGGGAGCGCCGGCTATGGACACCACGACGGTCTCATCACGCGACGGCATCCCGACCTATCACGAGCGCCCGGCAATCAAATCGAGTCTCTATGGCTGGACCGTCGCGCTCTACATCTTCGTCGGCGGGCTCGCCGCCGGGCTGCAAATCGTCGTGACTGCCGCTGAGTTGGTCGCGGCACCTGACAGCGCCACGGCGGTGCTGATCGGCCGCGGCATCGCCCTTGCCGGCGCCGTGCTCGGCGGCGTCCTTCTCATCCTCGATCTCCATACCAAGCAGCGTTTCTACAATATGCTGCGGATCTTTCGGCCGACCTCGCCGATGTCGATCGGGACCTACGCGCTGATGGGCTTCGGCTTCTGGAGCCTGGTTGCGTTCTGCACGCAACTGTTTGGATTGCCGCTGGTTGGCTTGATCTGCGGTTGTCTCGCGGCGGCAACCGGCTGGTGGATGACGACCTATACCGCCGCCCTGCTCAGCGCCACTGCGACGCCGCTCTGGGCGGTCGCGCCCAAGCTGCTGGCCGTGCGTTTCGCCGCCTCCGCGATGTCGACCGGGGCGGCGACGGCGACGCTCATCGCGCTCGGGGCGGCGCCGGCGCTGGTGCTTGCGTTCGGCGACCTGGCTGCCCTTGCGCTGTTGATTGAGCTCATCGCCTCGATCGGGGCGACCGTTATCCGTCGCCGGCGCGGGGTCAACGGCCCGCTGCAGGATGCGACCTGGGGACCGGCCTACATCGTCGGGGTACTCATGTTCGGGCTCTGCGCACCGCTCGTGCTCTACGCGCTGGCCAACTTTTATGCCGGGCCGGCGCAAGCCATGGCGATCGCTGCGTCGGTCTGCGTGCTTGCCGGCGGTCTCCTCATGCGCGGCGTGATCCTGCTCGCCGGCAATGACTCGGCAAAGCGCCCGCGCGACTATTTCCGGTTCGCGGCAGGAGCCACTTAGGAGCAAGCCATGGTCCTGCCAAGCTCGGACATTCGCAAGGCCGGCGAGCGCGCGCTGGCGCGCCTCGACGGGTTGCAATCGGACGGCAGCGTCGAGACCAAGCAGCAGCTCAACGAGGCGCTGCAACTGCTGGTCGCGATGCGCGACGGCTTGATCGAAAGTCGGCGCGCCGGCGCGCCCGTGGACGAATGGTTGTCGCGCACCAATGGCATTCTGAGCTCACTCTTCGGTACCGAATTCCCGAAGGGCGGGCTGCAATGGAAGCGGGTCTGTGAAAGCCGGGAGCGGCTACGGGACCTGCTGCATCAGTGAACGCCCAGCGCGATCATCGCCGCAGGAAATATTGTCCAATCGCGACATCGACAGCGCGCACTGCGGCCTCGCCGCAATTCGAGCAAGCTGCTTCGGGCGGCTCCCGTAGCACCTGGTCGTCCGAGTTTAACCCGAGCCAGTCGTGGTCAAGGAGGTGGTGGTCGCCGAGTTCGACCGTGATGCTGACGCCGATGAGCTGCGTTACCGGCATCAAGTGACACTCTCTACTTGAAGGCGCCTGGCTTGGCGCCTGACCAAATCTTGGGATCGAGCTGGGCGATCATGAGCGCGCACGGCTGTTTCCCGAGCGTGCCAGAGCGATGTCCCGCTCGCCCTTCCGCATCGCGTTGTGCATTCTGATCGCCGCCGAAAGCGACATCGCCGGGCCCCATCTCCACTCGGGTGCCGTCCATGGCCTCGACGAACCAGCGGCCCGACAGCACCGATATCCATTGCGGTTTCGGATTCTCGTGCCAGTCACCTGTCCAGCCGACCGGCAGAATGCAGAACAACAGGCTGTTCTCTCCCATCAGCAAATGATCGTTCCACTGGGAGGCTGCTTTGCCGCCCATGCTCTGCCATTCGAAGTTGGTCAGCTCGCACCGCGTCTGACGCGTGACCCCCTCACTGTCGGTCCACAAGTGCCAATAGGAGATCTTCGGAGTTTCAGGGTTTGCCATTCGCTGCCCTCGCCGAGCCGCCACCTTCTCGTATTAGAAAAGGGCAGAGACCCGCTCGACCTCGCCGCCCACTTCGTGGATGAAGCCGCTCGCATACATGACAAAGATGAGTCCTCCCACGAGGCCGAAATTCTTGAGGAAGTCCCAGACATTCGGATATCCCTCGCTCTGTGGTGACCAAAAGCGGGGATAGGTCCAGAACGCGTGGTAGACGATGCCGGTGATGGCACAGTAACCGGCGAGGATGAACGCGGCAATTCCGTCATAGAACCCGAACACGATCATCGGCGGTGCGAGCAACTCGACCGCCATCGCCGGTACCAAGAGAAACGGTCCGCCGGGAAGCCAACTCGATGTTGCCTGTTTTAGCCCATTGTCCCAATTGATGAACTTGTCGATAAAGCTGAACGGGAAGATGCAAACGATGAAGATCCGCGCGAGCACGGGCACAGCGTCGTTGATCAGCCAATCCATCGCGGGAGCCTCCTCTCGATAGTTTCACAAACCGGTAAAGCTGAACGCGCGAGGCCAAGTCCCGAGGTGCAGTCGAGGTTTTGGGGCTTGCGGCCTGGACAGCCCGTTGCCGCCGGCACAAGAGACGTTGCAATGGGGAGCGCCGGTACGCAGCCGCTCGTCACGGCTGCCGAGCCCAGCGTACCGAACGAAACTCTCCAGGAGGAGGATGGGCAAATCGGCGACCTTCCGTTGGCGACCTTCCTGTTAATGAGGCCTGATGGATCCAGATCCATCATCGGGCGACGCGGGGGTCGTGCCAATGGCTGCTGCGAATCGTCGCGGGTCGTCGTGGCGATCGCAAATCATGTAAGGCGGGGCGAGCCGGCGCTTGACCGAACTGGCACGGCGCTGTTGCCTTGGGACGAGCGACGGATGCCGGTTCGTAGGAGGTCACAGGAGGTGGCCCTTTCTCCCGAGCAAGGCGATGGGACGACGTTCGCCATCTATCGCAGAGAATTCCGCGCGGTGCTCGGCGGGGGCTTTCAGCGACGCGTCTTGATCGAGACCAATGCCCATGAAGGGCCCGTGTATGTCGCCGCCGAGCACGCGCTGTACTTCACCACGCTGCCTGAGGCGGGCCCCGCGAATGTCGCCGTCAAACGTCTGCAGTTGGCCGGCGAAGAGTTTCCCTTTCAGCCGCAGGCGCTCGATACGGTTCGATTTCCCGCCAATATGGCGAACGGCATGACGCTCGATCGTGAAGGCCGGCTCGTCGTCTGCGAGCAAGGCACGCGTGAGACGCCGGCCCGCATCAGCCGGATCGACCTTAAGACCCGCGCGGTTGAAACGGTGGTCGACCAATGGCGCGGCCTTCGCTTCAATTCGCCCAACGACGTCGTGGTGAAGAGCGATGGCACCGTCTGGTTCACCGATCCGAACTACGGAGCGCTCCAGGGCTTCAAGGACGCGCCGGAGGTCGGCGCCTATGTCTATCGTCACGACCCGGCCACTGCCGAGACGGCGGTGGTGGCTGACAGCCTGAATAAGCCCAATGGGCTTGCCTTCTCGCGCGATGAATCCGTGCTCTACATCACTGACAGCGGCGCCAACCAGGCGCCAGGTACCTATTTCGTGAATTTGCCCCATCACGTGCGTGCCTTCGATGTCCATGAAGGCCGCCGTCTCAGGAACGAGCGTCTGTTCGCCGTGGTCAGCCCCGGGTTCCCCGACGGAATCAAGGTGGACGCCTTGGACCGGGTCTACACCTCGTCGGCCACCGGGGTGCAGGTGTTCACCCCCGAAGGCGACCTCATCGGCGAGATCATGGCGCCGGGCGTGGCCAATTTCACCTTCGGCGGCCGCGAGAACGACGTCCTATTCATCTTGTGTGACACGCGGATCTGGCAGGCCAAGCTGCAGGTGGCTGGCGTTCGTACAGCCTGAAGCCGAACTGCTGCGATCCGCATGATCGGCGGACTGCTGCACGACCAGCCGTTTCGGACATGCGGCGCCCTCACTCGCAGACCTGCACGCAGTTCCGGACCAGGACAAGGTGCAATCGGACGGCAGCGTCGAGAGCTGAGGAACCGCGGCGCGGGCACCGCGTTGCCTACGGGCCCTCCGGAGAGCGCACTTGGAGTCACCATGGCCGAGTTTTATTTCACCCCGGAATTGCATCTCAGGGATGGCCCAATCATCCGCGAGTAGATGACGCCGCCAGTTTTGCGCGCGAGCAGGAGACAAGACCGGGGGTCGACCAGCGCGACGAAGTCTTGCATCGAATCGAACGCGCGCAGAGCAGGGAAGAGGCGCATGCCGCCACGCACGTGTTTGTGAGATGGTTGGAAGAGCTGGACATTCTTGAATAGCGTACCGATCCTCTATTTGTGAACTTCCAGACACGCGGCCTGATTTCGGGATTGGTGCACGCTTGCCGGGATGGCGACGCAGCCGCAGCCCGCGCTCGCCGGTGTGGACTCGCCGATATTCGGCCTTTCGGCCAGGATATGCCTCTGCTAACCCCGTCATCATTCGGCAGGGAAGGGTGGCCGAGTGGTTTAAGGCAGCGGTCTTGAAAACCGCCAGGGGGTTTGCGCCCCCTCGTGGGTTCGAATCCCACCCCTTCCGCCAAAGCCGCATCAAACCGCAACAATATGTGTGGGCCGGCCAGCAAGGCTCTGAAAGGATTACCGCACCTATTGGGAACGCGCCAAGACCTGCCGTGGGCTTTGGTAGCGGATTTGTGCGGTACCTAGCCCTGGTCGCAGCGCCCAGTAAGCTCGCCGCCGCCGCGTGCGCGCGGGGCCAGCTACGCCCGACCGGGCTTTGACTTTCGTGCTGTCTGCTCGACGATCCGCTTTTTTCCTGCCTCGACCCGGGGTCGGACTTTTGCATCCCGCTTCGCTTTGTCCGCAACGTGCCGCGTAGCGGGATTCGGTTTTGTTTTTCGGCGGCTCGCAATGCGCTCAGATGTATTTGAGCCATTCGCGCCAGCTTCCGCGGCGTGGCTGGAAGTGGCCTCGGGCTCGAAAATCGAACCGGCCGCGCTCGCCATGTCTTCGATCAGGGGCTCGCCGGCTTCGAACATGCTCTCGAGGTCGAATGGCCCCGCGGCGCTCACGGTCTAGCGCAGCGGATTCTCCGCCCGCACCTTTTTCACGCTCGTTGGCTGGCAATGATTCCATTCGGCGCGATTACGCGGGCCGTACGGACAAACAATCCCGTTCCCGGCGGCGATGTGGTGCCATAACTGTGCCTCGGCAGACCCCGGGCCGCCGATGCCGTGCA
>DATBKV010000147.1:0-4046 GCA_036555745.1 Xanthobacteraceae bacterium
ACCCAGCCCGCCTTCACCCGGTTCAATGTTTTCCTGCGCGACAAGTTCTGCTGCCAGTACTGCGGCTCGCGCGACGATCTCACCTTCGACCATCTGCTGCCGCGCTCGCGCGGCGGGCATACGACCTGGATCAACGTCATCGCCGCCTGCTCCTGCTGCAATCTCCAGAAGGGCAACAAGACCATGGAGGAGGCGCGCATGTGGCCGTCGCAGATGCCGTTTGCGCCCAGCGTGCAGCACCTGCACCGCAACGGCCGGCTGTTCCCGCCGAACTATCTGCACGAGAGCTGGCTCGACTATCTCTATTGGGACACCGAGCTTGAGCCGTAGGGGCGAGGCACCGCCGCGCCCTGTTTCGGTATGCTGAGAGGGCGCGGTTGACTCGCCCCTACGAAACTCCGCCGTATGTTTATCTGATCCGGATGCCCGCTCGCGCCACGCAGACAAGTGTTCGCAGTCTGCGCAAATGAGCGGCGCTCGCCAACCCACCCTACGGCTCCTTGCCGCGCGTGCGCGGGGCGGGAAAGGCGAAACGCTGCTGCGCCGGCGAGGGATGGCTCACCCTGGAGCGGCGCCCCTCCTGCACCAGCCTCCGGTGCGCCTCTCCCCACGCGGGTGGCTCCGGCGATTCCTGCGTCCAGTGCGCCACTGCGGCCTCGTCGCACCACTGCAGAAGCCGCGGCATCACCCGCCGATGCGCCCCCGCCAGCATGAAGGCGCGCATCGCGGGCTCGTCGCTCCACAGCGTACGGGTCCAGAACGCGCCGCCGGCATCGCGCAGCAGGCCGACCGAGAGGTTCCCCGGCGCCGCCCTGGCCTGGCGCGCTGCGAGGAGGGAGCGGAGCAGAAACGCCGGCAGATAGCGCCATGCGCGCACCCGCAGCCGCGTTATCGAGACGAAGGGCATCGGCGCAAGAGATATGACCGGCGTCCCGGACGCGCGAGCCCGCTCGGCCGGGCGCAATCGCCCGCGGCATGGCACGGCATCGCCTGCGCTTGCCCGCCGGCGAAACGCCGTGATACGGCGGCGGCATCTGCAACGACACCGGCGAGGCCTGCTTGACGCTTGCCATCGAGGACGCAGCGCCGGCGCGGCTCGATCCGGGTGCGCAAGCCGCGCAGCCCCAGGCCGCGCCGGCCGGGGCCGCCGATGCCGATCTGCCGACGCAGCCCGGCCCGCACGGGCTGCGCTACGACTTCAACGACGGGTGCCGGGTATTGCTCCCCGACACCGGCCACCCCTGGCGCGTGCGCATCTCCGATCGCGACACCGGCAACATCCTGTTCGAGACCGAGATCAAGGCCGGCAGGATCAACAGCACCAAGCGCTATTTCGTGAATTTCCGGCTGGAGGCCTGGCAGCAAAGCGAGCGCGTGCTCCTGCACGACTATTGCGCCGCCGGACGCGAGGTGCTGATCCGCCTGCCGGTCGAGACCCTGGGCGACGTGATGGGCTGGTTTCCCTATGCGGTGAAATTCAAGGAGCGGCACGGGTGCATGCTCACCTGCGCGGTGAGCCGCAAGCTGCATCCGCTGTTTGCGGACGCCTATCCCGACATCTCCTTCGTCACCGAGGAGGAGATCAGCCCCGAGCGCTACTACGCGGCCTACACCATCGCGGTCTATTTCAAGGAAGGCGCGGTCTACGATTACAAGGACCGGGTGCCTTGCGATTTCCGCCGGGTTGGGCTGCATCGCGCCGCTGGCTACATTCTCGGCGTCGACCCGACCGAGGCGCCGCCGCGGATCGCGATTGCCGACCCGAGCCGGCCGATTGCCGAGCGCTATGTCTGCATCGCGGTGCAGAGCACGCTGCAGGCCAAATACTGGAACAATCCCGCCGGCTGGCGCGAGATCGTGAGCTTCCTCAGGGAGGCGGGCTACCGGGTGCTCTGCATCGACCTCAAGCACAAGCACGGGCAGGGCCTCGTCTGGACCCAGATGCCCGAGGGAGCCGAGGACGAGACCGGGGACAAGCCGCTGCTCGAGCGGGCGCGCATGCTCAAGCATGCCGATTTCTTCATCGGCCTTTCCAGCGGGCTCTCCTGGCTCGCCTGGGCGGTGGGAACGCCGGTGGTGATGATCGCGGGCTTCACCCACCCCACCAACGAGTTCCACACGCCCTATCGCATCATCAATTATCACACCTGCAACAGCTGCTGGAACGATCCGCTGGAGAAGTTCGACCGGCACGACTTCCTGTCCTGCCCGCGCCACAAAGACACCCCGCGCCAGTTCGAGTGCACCCGGCTCATCACCGCCGAGCAGGTCAAGGCGGTGCTGCGGCGCATCCCCGGCTTCGGCGCCCCCCGCTGACCGTCATCCCGGCCAAGCGAGCGCGGCTCTGCCGCGCCCGCGCGAGCCGGGATCCAGTAACCGAGGCGGCGGCGTGAAAGCGCGAGCCGCGCCGCTTGGCTGGATTCCGGCTCTCCCCCGCGCCAAGTGCGGGGTCGGCCGGAATGACACGTACTGCTATTCGCTCCGATGCTTGACACGCGCTGCTATTCGCTCCGCTGCTCCTCGCCTGCCTGCCCGCGCCCGATCTGCTCCAGCAGCAGCCGGCGGTTGGTGGCGGCGGTGACATGGTCCGGCTTGAGCGCGAGCGCGGCCTCGTAGCTCGCGAGCGCCTCCTGGTGCCGCCCGAGCAGCTGCAGCGCGTAGCCGCGATTGTTCAGCGCGACGACAAAATCCGGCTTCAGCGCCAGCGCCTTCTCGTAGTCCGCAACGGCATCCGCGGGCCGCTTGAGCGCCAACAGCGTATTGCCCCGGTTGTACAGCACCTCGGCCACCTGCGAATTGACGCCGAGCGCCTTGTCGTAGAGGACGAGCGCCTCGTCGAGCCGGCTCTGCTGGTGCAAGGCGAGGCCCATCCGATTGAGCGCGGCGACGTCGTCGGGCGTCTTGGCCAGCGCCGCTGCGCAGACCGCAAGCTCGATGCCGATGCGGTCGGCGCTGCGCCAGTCGTCCTGCGGCGAGACGATCTCGTGCAGCTCGACGCGCATGCTCGTGCCGCGCGGCACGCCGAGCATGTTGATCGAGACGACGCCGGGAAAAGCGTCGTGCTTCTCGCCGAAATGGTTGCCCGGGTTGAACAGCCGCGGCATGTGCCAGAACAGCCGGTAGTCGTGCGCGAGCAGCCAGCTGATCAGCGCCGCCGAGCTCTCCCCGCGGTCGTTCTCGACATAGAGGAGCGGCCGGCAGCGCGCGAGCGTCTCCGCCGCGCCGGACAGGACCTCCCGCTCCATCCCCTCCACGTCAATCTTGATGAAATTGCATTGCCCCAGAGCCAGCGCATCGAGCGTCGAGACGCCGACGTTCTCGCCGCGGAACGCCCCCTCGCGCTTCTGCGTCAGCGCCAGCCCGCCGAAGTTTCCGCCTTTGGCGTAATCGAGCGCGGGAACGAGGATGCTGCCCGGCTGCGCGCCCAGCGCGCCATGCACCGCGGTCACGTTGGCGAGCCCGTTGAGGGCGAGGTTGCCGCACAGGACGTGATAAAGCGTGCGCTGCGGCTCGAACGCATAGACCTTCCCGGAAGGGCCGACGCTGCCCGCGAGGTAAACGGTGAACACGCCGATATTGGCGCCGACGTCGAGCGCGACCATCCCGGGCCGCACGATCTGGCGGAACAGGTCGATCTCGCCTTCGGAGTATTCGCCGTAGAGGTCGAGCGAGCGCCCGATATAGTGATCGGTGCTGAAATAGATCATCGCGCCGTGCTTGCAGCTGCGCACGCGCACGGGCGGCCGGTCGATCAGGACCTCTCCCGCCATCAGCGCCGACTCCCCAGTCTGAGACGGGTCCGCTTTACCCTCCGTGACCCCGCAGTCAACTCGACAGGCTCTGCTGTAAATACAGCGGGAATTCAGGAAGTTCAACTAATAGGGGAATTACGTAGTTGACACCACAACGCGCTAGTGGTAGTATTCTGGCCTTATAGATGGATTGTGCCATGGCCAAAAACCAGTTTGCCGAACCCCATTTCCACGATGAAAACGCAGCCAGGGCGTGGTTTGAGGCCGCGCGCTGGCCACATGGTCCGATCTGCC
>DATBKV010000148.1:0-28704 GCA_036555745.1 Xanthobacteraceae bacterium
TTTCCGGGACGTGCGCTAGCGCCTCGCAGTAGTGGGCGTAGCCAGTGTGTGGCGGCCGATGGCCGCGAGGCTAGGGTGAGCGTGACATTGCTGGTAGCGGGGGCCGCGATCGAACCGGCGCCTACGGATTATGATTCCGCCGCTCATACGACAAATTAAGCGCGTAACAGCGCGCTCGATCACTGGGCGGCGCTGCGGGCGGCGGCCTGGTAATCGCCGGGAACGGTGCGGAACGCGATATTGATCCGGTTGGCGCCGTTGATCGCGATGATCGCGAGCGTGAGCTTGACCAATTCCTCCTCGCTGAACTGCGCGCGCGCAAGGGCGAAGACATCGTCCGGGACATTACCTTGGGACAGCAAGGTCAAGGCTTCGGTCCAAGCCAGCGCAGCGCGCTCGCGCTCGCTATAAAAAGGGCATTCGTGCCAGGCGCTGAGTAGATGAAGCCGTTGTTCGGTTTCCCCGGCAGCACGCAGCTCCTTGCTGTGCATGTCCATGCACCAGGCGCAGTTGTTGATCTGCGAAGCGCGTAGCTTGATCAACTCGAGCAGCTTGTGCTCGAGCCCGCACTTGCGCACATAGGCATGGAGATTGGACATCGCGTTCATCGCCTCCGGTGCGGCTTTGCGCGGGTCCAATCGTGCTGGCATGGCGGCGTCATCCTTTCGATTGGAAGAGCTTCTGTGCATCGGGGTGGCGCAGCGTCGCGGTGAGCATCTCGAAACCGCCGGTCGCACGCAACTCTGCTGCGAGCTTTTGGATACTGGACATCGTCACCAGGGTTGGCGCCGAAGCTATGGTGATGCGCGCAACGCCCATGCGCTCCAATGCCGCCGCGTCGGGCATGCCGGCTCGACCGGTGATATTGACAGGTGCGCCGACCATTTTGACGAGTGCGGCAATGGTGGCCGGATCGCGCAGGCCGAATGGATAGACGCAATCCGCGCCGGCGGCGAGGTAGGCCTTGCATCGCTCGGCGGTTGCGGCAAGGCGCGTGTTCTCCTCGCCATGCTGGAGATGGAAAATATCGCAGCGTGCGTTGAGAACGATCGGCACGCCTTCCCTGCTCGCCGCTTCGCGCGCGGCACGCAGGCGCGCGGCAGCATCCTCGATGCTCCGGATCGGGCCATGCAGGCCGTCCTCCAGGTTGATCCCGACGACACCGGCCTGAATGATTTCGGCGACATGCCTGCCGACTTCGGCCGGTGTCGAGCCATATCCGGCCTCGATGTCTGCGGTTACCGGCACTTGCGCGGCGCGCACGATTCGCGCCGTCGCCGCCACCACCTCCGCCCAGGGAGTGTGCTCGCCGTCGGGATATCCCAGCGCCCAGGCGACGCCCCCGCTCGTGGTCGCCAGTGCCTCGAACCCGGCAGCGGCGAACAGGCGTGCGCTCATTGCATCCCATGCATTCGGGAGCAAAAGCACGGGCGGGGCGCGGTGGCGCGCAAGAAACGCCGCAGCCCACTCTCTCTGTCGTGCTTTATCCACATCGGCCTCGTCGTCAGGCCAGCGTTGCGCCCGAGCCACCGAGGGTCAAGGCCTTTTGTTTGACGTCATCGCAACCGTTGCGCGCCTCTCGTCGATGCATCTGTCTCGTCGCGCACGATCGCCGCCGTGCCATCATCTGGCTTCCATTGGATGGGGCACCAGCGTGAACCCGATGCAGCTCGTGGCGTCATCTCACGTAATGATGACGCAGGCAGCCGACCGCTCTGCCGCAAGAACGATCCTGCAACACGGCGCGACACGCAAAATGAGACCAAGCAGGGTCAAGTTCTGAAATTGCTGGTAGCGGGGGCCGGGATCGAACCGGCGACCTACGGATTATGATTCCGCCGCTCTGACCAGCTGAGCTACCCCGCCACGCGGCGCGCGGGCGGCTTCGTCTCCAGATCGGAAGATCGCCGCAAGCCTCGCGTGCCGGGCGACACATAGGGGATCTCGGACAGCTTTCCAAGCGCGACATGCGCGGCTTTTTACGTTGCCGGTGTCCTCCCGCAGGAAGGCTGTTCCGGGCATGCAGGCGCGCGGTCTTATCCGCTAGCCGTCGGCCTGCCCTCCTCGGCCCGGCCCCCTCCCGCCGTTCCCGCCCCGCGCTAGCCGCTCGAAGCGAATGAGCGAGAAGTGCCCGAGCGGCGGCATCGGACGGCGTTCGACCACGCGCACGCCGCCGTGCGACTGCGCCCAGCGTGCCAGACGCCCCCAGCGGAATTCCGGCCGCCAGCCGAGCCGCCGCGCCACCGGCGCAAAGCCCTGCTCGAACAGCCGGCGCGGCCCCGTCTCGGCTCCGAGATGATTGACCAAGATGATCTCGCCACCGGGCCGGGTCACGCGGGCGAACTCATCGAGCGCCGCCTCCGGATGCGGCACGGTGGTGATCACGTATTGCGCCACCACGGCGTCGAAGAAGTCGTCGGCGAAGCCCAGATGCTGCGCGTCCATCACCGCCAGCGCCTCGACGTGGGCAAGCTTGTGCGTGGCGACGCGCTCGTGCGCCTTGCGCAGCATCGGCTCGCAGTAATCCACTCCGACGATGCGGTGCGCGGCCGCATAGTCGGTCAGCGAGATGCCGGTGCCGATGCCGACGTCGAGGATGCGCCCGCCGACGCGCTCGGCCGCCGCGATCGAGGCCTTGCGGCCGGCGTCGAACACCGCGCCGAAGACCAGGTCGTAGACCGGCGCCCAGCGCGCATAGGCCTTAGCCACCGTGTTGATGTCGATTTCGCCCGCCATCGCCCCCGCTCACGTCGATTCAAGTCAACGCCTCGGGCGTGGCCTGCGGCGATGGCGCGCGAGCAACTTGCGCCCGCGGCGATTGCACCGCCGCGACCGCGCTCTGGATGAAGCCGCCGCCGAGCACGCGCGCCTGGCCGTCAGGCGCGTCGTAGAATACGCAGGCCTGGCCCGGCGAGACGCCGTCCTCGCCAGCGACGAAATCAACCTCCACGCCCTCGCGGCCCCGGCTGAGCCACGCCGGCTGCGGCGGGCGGCTGGAGCGGACCTTGACGAAGACCTCGTGCCAGCCCGCGCACAGCGCGTGATCGATAGTGTCCTCGCCCAGCCAGTTGACCTCGCGCAGCCGCATCCGGCTCGTGCGCAGCGCCTGGCGCGGCCCGACCACGACGCGGCGCGCGGAGGCGTCGAGCCGCACTACGTAGAGCGGATGGCTCGCCGCGACACCGAGCCCGCGCCGCTGGCCGACGGTGAAATGAATAATGCCGGAATGCCTGCCGAGCACCCTGCCGCCCAGGTCGACGATGTCGCCGGGCTCGGCTGCGCCCGGCTTGAGCCGCTCGATCACTTCGCTGTAGCGGCCGGACGGCACGAAGCAGATGTCCTGGCTGTCGTGCTTGTCGGCGACCGCAAGCCCGAAGCGACGGGCGAGCGTGCGCGTCTCGGCCTTGGTCTTGTCGCCGAGCGGGAAGCGCAGCAGCTCGAGCTGCTCGCGCGTGGTGGCGAACAGGAAATAGCTCTGGTCGCGCTCAGCCTCGCGCGCGCGGTAGAGCGCGCGGCCGCCGCCCGGCAGCCGGCGCGACGCCACGTAATGCCCCGTCGCCAGCACCTTGGCGCCGAGCTCGCGTGCGGTCGAGAGCAGGTCGCGGAACTTGATCAGTTGGTTGCACTCGACGCACGGCACCGGGGTCTCGCCCGCGACATAGCTCTCGGCAAAGCGGTCGATCACCAGCTCCTTGAATCGGCTCTCGTAGTCCAGCACGTAGTGGGGAATGTCGATCCGCTCCGCCACCGCGCGCGCGTCGTAGATGTCCTGGCCCGCGCAGCAGGCGCCCTTGCGGTGGGTGGCGGCGCCGTGATCGTAGAGCTGCAAGGTCACGCCCACGACATCGTAGCCCTCGTCCTTGAGCAGCGCCGCGGTCACCGAGGAATCGACGCCACCGGACATGGCGACCACCACCCGGGTGTCCTGCGGCCGGCCTTCGACTTCGAGACTGTTGAGCATCACGATGGCTTCCGGCGCGATTCGCGCGACCTCGGCAGGACCGCGGCACCCGGCCTAGCGGCCGGGCGAACTTCGGACACGCTTATTATAAGCATCGAAGGTGCGGATGGCACCGGCAGCCGCCGCGGCGATCGAAGTCCGCGCCTGCCCCTATTCGATGCCGCCGAGCCTGACCGCGCCCGCGCATGGCCTTTTTCGTCAAGCGCTTGGAATAACTAGGCTTTCTACGAGCGAGGGCGTCGCTCAAGGAGGGACTGGACCCCCGAACCGCGCTTGCGGCCGGGCGCCTCGAGCCGACGGGTTAAGGACTCCTCAAGCTTTGCGACCGCCGCCCGGCTGGTCGGCGGCGGCAATCCGGCCGCAATGGTCCGATTGCACGGTTCCGTTTAGGCAAATTTTAAGTCGCGGCATTTACATTCCCCGCGAACTGCCATGTCGAGTGCGTGAGTCTATTCATGACGGAGCCCCTTCGACCGCGGGCCAAATACGTCATCGGGCCAGACGGCAGCCCGCTGACGATCGCCGATCTGCCGGCACCGGGCACCAAGCGCTGGGTCATCCGGCGCAAGGCCGAGGTCGTTGCTGCCGTGCGCGGCGGCCTGCTTTCGCTCGAGGAGGCCTGCAGTCGTTACACGCTGACGGTCGAAGAATTCCTCTCCTGGCAGTACTCGATCGACCAGCACGGGCTTGCCGGCCTGCGCACCACCCGCATTCAGCAGTATCGCCAGTAGGCGGCGGGCCCCCGCGCTCCGCCCCCGGCTCGCCGCGCACGTGTGCCGGCCCGCCGCGCTCTACAGCCCGAACGGATAGGTCTCCGGCACACCTTGCCGCGCCGTGGTCGGCAGCGGCGTCACCGCGCGAGTCTCGTCGAACCACAGATAAGCGTCGAACTGCCGCGGCAGCGAAGCCTCGAAATAGTGGCTCGCGAGCTCGGTCTCCGGCCGGTAGATCACGCCGATGGCGCGTTCCAGGCGGGGATAGAGCAAGGCGCTGCGCAGCGCCGGACGCTGTGCTTCGCGCAGATCAACCACGAAGCGCGCGATGCCGCTGTCGCGGCAAAGCCGCTCGTAGCTGTCGGAGTGCGCGGGGCGAACGGTCTTGATCTCCATTGGACCGTTCCAGTCGGAAGCCGCGGCGACCGTGCCGCGGTCGGTGCCGAAGCCGATGAGGACGGCCTGCGCCGCGAAATGCTCGCGGCAGAGCTGGCCGAGATTGATCTCGTCGCGCACCATGCCCATGTCGGTCGCCGCGGCATCGCCGATATGTGAGTTGTGCGCCCACACCACGGCCTTCGATCCCTCCCCGCGCCAGGCCAGCAGCCGCTCGAGGGTCTCGAACATGTGCCGGTCACGCAAATTCCAGGAGTCGGCCGCGCCGTAATACATCACCCGGTAGTAGCGCTCGGCCGAAGCGACGAGGCGCGCGTTCTGCGCCGCCTCGAAGAAGTCCTCGCCGTCCCGGGCCCGGTATTCCATCTCGCGCTCGAACAGATCGCGCAGCATCGCGACCACGGGCCGCTCGCATTCGGCGTAGCCGGCGCTGAGCGCGGCGCGGCCGTAGGTCGCCGGATCGTGCTGCCAGGGCGTGAGGCAGCCATAGCGCTCGCGCGCCACCCGCGCGGCGTCGGGATCGATGCGCTCGAGATAGTCGATGACCGCCTCGATCGAGGCCCGCATGTTGTAGATGTCGAGCCCGAAAAAACCGGCACGGCGCAAAGGATCGATGCGCGCGTTGTGCGCGCGCAGCCAGTCGACGAAATCGTGCACCTCGACGTTGCGCCACATCCAGGTCGGGAAGCGGCGGAACGCCGGGCGCGCGGCGGGGCTCGGCGCCTTGTGGCGGACATAGCGGTCGATTGCGGCCGCGTCCGGCCAGTCGGCCTCGACCGCGAGGATGGTAAAGCCGTGCCGCTCGATCAGCCGCCGGGTGATGGCGGCGCGGGCGCGGTAGAACTCCGAGGTGCCGTGGGTGGCTTCTCCGAGCAGCACCACGCGCGCGTGCGCGAACCGATCGAACAGTCGGCCGAACGCGGGGTCATCGAGATCGGGAAGCGGCTCCGCCGCCGCGCGCAGCAGATCCGCGGGCGGCGGCGCACGCACCGCAGGCGGGCTGATTTCGCGCTCGAGCGGCCGCTTGCCGGCTTCGTCGGTCTCCGACCAGCCGTGCTCGCCGATCAAGGGCACGAACCGCACCGCACCCAAATCCTCCTCGTGGAAATCGCGCTCGCTGTCGCGCACGACTTTCACCAGCCGCTGCCCGTCGACGAGCCGGCCGATGGGCATGACCAGGCGCCCGCCAAGCTTGAGCTGGCGGCGCAAGGTCTCCGGGACCTCGGGGCCGCCGGCGGTGACGATGATGGCGTCGAACGGCGCCGCCTCCGGCCAGCCGAGCGTGCCGTCGCCGTGGCGCACCTCGATGTTGCTGTAGCGGAGGCCGGCGAAACGCCTGCGCGCCGTTTCCACCAGGCCGGCGTGGCGCTCGATCGTGTACACGCTGCCGGCGATCCGGCTCAGCACCGCGGCGGCGTAGCCGGAGCCGGTCCCGATCTCAAGCACCCGCTCCCCCGGCTTCAGCTCGGCGGCCTCGCTCATCAACGCGACGATGTAGGGCTGCGAGATCGTCTGTCCGGCTTCGATCGGAAGCGGGCTATCCTCGTAGGCAAACTCCTCGAAGCCGGAGGCGACGAAGGCCTCGCGCGGCACCTCGCGCATGGCTGCGAGCACGCGCGGGTCGCGCACCCCGCGGGCGGCGACCTGGCGCGCGACCATGCGCTCGCGCTCGCCGGGGAAATCATCGATGTGCCCGGTTTGTTGCGCCATGACAACCTCTCCGCCCGGGTCCTTGCCGAATCGGGATGTGGGCGAACGTCCCGAGGCCCCGCCGGTTCCTGCCGCGCGGCGCGCGGATGTCAGCGGTTCACGAGCCAAAACACCAGGGTGAACAGCAGGCTCAGCAGCAGGCAGGTCACCACGGGAAAGTAGAGTGTGGCGTTGTCCCGCTCGATCACGATATCGCCGGGCAGCCGGCCGAGGCCGAGCCGGCTCAGATAGGGCCACAGCAGGCCGACCGCCAGCAGCGCAAGGCCGAGCACCACCAGGAAGCGTGCCATCGCCGCCACTCCGTTCCGCGTGTTAGCTTGCCGTCTCGCTTCGCACCCGGATAGAGCGGATTTCGCCATGACGGATACCAAATTCAAGACGGCGCTGATCGTCGGCGCGGGCGCCGGGCTTTCGGCCGCGCTGGCGCGGGCACTCACCAAGGACGGGATCAGGGTCGCGCTCGCCGCGCGCACCACCGGTGATCTCGAGCCGCTGCTCAAGGAGACCGGCGCCCAGGCGTTCGCCTGCGATGCAAGCCAGCGCGCGCAGGTCGACAAACTGTTCGCGGATGTGGACAGCGCGTTCGGGACCCCCGACATCGTGGTCTACAATGCCAGCTACCGCACGCGCGGGCCGTTCGTCGAGCTCGATCCCGCCGACGTGGAGAAGGCGCTCGCGGTCACCGCCTACGGCGCGTTCCTGGTGGCGCAGCAGGCGGCGCGGCACATGCTGGCGCACAAGCACGGCGCCATCCTGCTGACCGGTGCATCCGCGGGGGTGAAGGGCTATCCGCAGTCGGCGCCGTTCGCCATGGGCAAGTTCGCACTGCGCGGGCTCGCCCAGAGCATGGCGCGCGAGCTTTCGCCGCAAGGCATCCACGTCGCCCACGTCGTGATCGACGGTGGTATCCGCAGCGCACGTCGCACCGAGTCCGCGGACAACCCCGACAGCCTGCTCGATCCCGACGCCATCGCCGCGAGCTACCTGCACCTCATCCATCAGCCGCGCAGCGCCTGGGCCTGGGAGATCGAGCTGCGGCCGTGGGTGGAGAAGTTCTGATGGGGGCGAAGGTCACCATCCCCGCGCTGCAGGCGATGAAGCGCGAGGGACGCAAGAGCGTGGGCGTGGTCGCGTGGGACTACCAGATCGCGCGCATCGCCGACCGCGCCGGCGTGGATTTCGTCTCGGTCGGAGATTCGGTCGGCGTCAATCTGTGGGGCCACACCAATCCGCTTGAAGTCACGATGGAAGAGATGCTGGTGGTGTGCAAGGCGGTGCGGCGCGGCGTCACGCGCGCGCTGGTGAGCTGCGATTTTCCCTTCGGTCCACTGCAGGAAGGAACCGAGAGCGCGGTCAAGGCCGCGATCCGGCTGGTGAAGGAAGGCGGCGCCGACATGGTCAAGCTCGACGGCGCCGCCGATTTTCCGGAGGCGGTGCGCGCGGTGGTGCACGCGGGCATCCCCGTGTTCGCGCAGTTCGGGGTCACGCCGCAGACCGCGCTGCAGTACGGCATTCCCTACGGCGCCCAGTCCGCGCCCGGCGCGCAGGCGCCGCCGGAGATGACGGCGAAGCTGGTCGAGCAGGCGAAGCTGCTGGAGGATGCGGGCGCCGCCCTGCTCGACTTCACCAATTCAGGGCCGGTGGCCGGCGCCGCCGTGGTGCGGGCGGTCAAGATCCCGGTGATCGGCGGCTTCGGCGGCGGTCCCTGGCTCGACGGGCGCGTGCGGCTCGCGCACACCGCCATCGGCTACGGCGAGAAATGGCTCGAGGCCAAGACCGAGACCTATGCCAACGTGGCGAAGATCAGCCTGGATGCCTTCACCGCGCTGATCGCCGACGTGCGTGCCGGCCGCCAGATCAAGGGCTGATCGCCTCGACCGCGCGGCGCGTCTCATTGCGGGTCGGATCACGGGCTCGACAACCCGATAGCTGCCAGCGCCGCCTTGGCGACGAGAACGTCCTGCTCGATCTTGGCGCCGCCGGCGGCGACCGCGCCGATGACTTCGCCGTTGACCACCATTGGGAAGCCGCCGGGCACATTGGTGAAGTCGCCCATGCGCACGCTCATGCTCAGCGCGTTCTCCTCCGGCGCATAGCCCGTTGGCAGCCGCTGCGAGGCGGCGGTGATCGCCTTCCTTTGCGTGGTGATGATCGAGAAGTGGCGCGCGCCGTCCATCATGAGGAAGGCGATGAGTCGGCAGCTCTGGTCGACCACCGCCAGGCTGACCTTGCAGCCGAGCTCGTTCGCCTTGGCGACGCCGGCCGCCAGCATCTTCAGGCTCGCTTCTTCGGTGAGGCGATGGCTCGGGACGAAATCGGCCATGGTTCGCGTCCTCGCGGTTCGTCATTCCGGGGCCGAGCGCAGCGAGGCACCCGGAATCCATAACCCTCGATCCGAGAGTATGGATCCGGGTTCGCCGCCTGTTCAGGTCGGCACTAGCCGGCCTGAACACTCGAGTTTGCGATCTCGGGTAGACCGGAGATCGGGCGCACCCCGAAATGACATGAAGATGCTCATGCCACCAAGTCGCGCGTGCCGGGGGCGAACAGCTCATCCACGGTTACGGGCTTCGTGATGATGCCTTGGGTGAGCGCGTGGCCGATCAACTCCTCGATCACGTTGCGGTTCGGGGCGATGCCGTAGGGCAGCGGATCGCCGGTGATCGCCATCACCCGCCGGTGCACCTCGTCGGCCTCGGTCGGCTGCCCGATCGTGCCAGCCTTGAGTTGCTCGACATAGCGCCGCTTCGCCTCCGCGAAGGCGCCAAACACGTCGGCGGCGAGATCGGGATGCGCGGCGAGCAGCGCGTCCTTGATCACCACGGTATGATTGATGGGGTAATGGCCGCGCGTGCGCAGCGCCGCGAGCCCTGCTTCGAGCGCGTTGGGGATGAGCGGCTGCACGGCGGGCGACTTCACCTCGACCCCGATCGCGGCGGCGAGCTCGCCCGCCGCCAGCATCTCACCCATCTGCTTGCCCTTCTCGATCGGCACCACGTTGGCGGGTGGGCGATACTCCGCCACGTGCTCGTCACCGGAGAGCACCCAGGTGATCTTGCTCATGTCCACGCCGTGCTCGTCCTGCAAAATGCTGCGCGCCCACACTCCGGTGGTGACGGTATAGCCGCGGTTGACGCCGACGCGCCTGCCCTCGAGATCCTTCGGCGTGCGGATGCCGGCTTTGGCATTCACGAGGATCGCGCCGTGGTGGAAGGCGCGTACCAGAAACACCGGTATCGCGGTCATCGGTTTGCCGTGCGCCTTGGCGCAGATGTAGGTGGTGATCGCCATCTCGCAGACGTCGAATTCGTTGCCGCGCACCATGCGGCGGAACGCGGCGATCAACGGGTCGACCTCCTCGAACTGAAATTCGAAGCTCTTCGGCCTGACCGTGCCGTCCTTGAGCGCGCGATTGTTGCCCTGCGTGCGCGTGACGGTCTTGAGCTTGAGGTCGGACATGGGGGCCGCCGTTCACTGCTGCCGCCCCGCGGAAGCGGGAAGCCATATTTCGGAACCCCGGGTGCGCGGCGCGATGGATTCCCGCTTTCGCGGGGGACGACAGGAGGAGTCTTGTTGCTACACGGTCGCCTGCGCAACGCCAGGACGCGAGGTGAGCGCGTCCTTGGCGGCATCCTTGAAGGCCTGGTCCGGCGGCAGCACCACCGAGGCCGAGCGCACCCTGTGGTGCGCCGGATCGACGCCGGGCGGGGTGACGCCCTTCTCGACCAGCGCCTTGGCCGCGCGCATCAAGCGGTGGCGCGCCATGATGATGCCGTTGTCGGTGGAGACGAGGTTCTCCTTGGTGCGGTCGCAGATCGGTCCCATGCTTTCCTGCAGCGAGGCATCCTGCATTGCGAACCCGGCGACGCCGCTGAACGTGCTGCCGGCCTTCTGCGCGGCGCGGTCGATCAGGTAATCGTTGTCCTTATTGGCGAGCGGCCGATAGCTGCCGGGGATGTACTTGCAATGCACGCCGGCGCCGTCGCGCATGGCCGAGACCTCGCGCGCGCTGAGCGCTCGCACCGGATGGAAGTCGTAGCTCCAGGCCCAGCAGTTTTCGTCGTCGATCGGAATCCAGAAGTGCCCATGGATCGGATGGTCGCCGCGCGGCGGGATCATGGTAAAGCACGGCATGACCCAGGGCGTGATGCGCCAATAGTAGTTGCCGTTCTCGGCGTTGCGGCGCGCGCCGATATAGAGCCCACCCGGCTGCTCCACCACCTCGAAATAGGGGTGCATGTCGGAGAGGTTGTACTGGTTGCCCTTGGCGCCCTTGAACAGCGGGTCGGAGCTCAAATCGCCGCGATGCAGGAACGAGACGTGGCTCGAATCAATGCCGCCCTCCATCGCCTGCAGCCAGTTGCATTCCTGCAGGCGCTTGGAGATGAAGGTCTGCTCGACGGGCACCGTCGCGAACTCCCATTCCGGCAACGGCGGCTGTTTCTCGGGCGGGCCCAGATAGGTCCACAGCACCGGCCCGCGCGGGACCAGCGGGTAGGATTTGAGCTTGATCTTGCGGCAGAAGCCGCTCTCGACCGGCTCGGAGGGCACGTCGGTGCATTGCCCGGTCACGTCGTATTTCCAGCCGTGGTAGGAGCAGCGCAGGCCGCCTTCCTCGTTGCGACCGAACCAGAGCGACACCCCGCGGTGCGCGCAGAATTCGTCGATCAAACCATATCTGCCCTCGCTGTCACGGAACGCGAGCAGCCGCTCCGAGAGGAGCTTCACGCGTACCGGCGGGCAGTCGTTCTCGGGCAACTCCTCGAGCAGCAGCGCGGGCAGCCAGTACGAGCGGAACAGCTGCCCCATGGGCGTACCGGGGCCGGTTTGCGTCAACAGGTCATTTTGTTCTTTGCGCAACATCGCCTTGCATCCGTGATCCAGCGGCACGTGCGGAAGCTCGTGGGGCGCGCCCGGCTGCGTTCCGCGATACAGAACATGGTTCCAGGATGATAGCGTAGGCATTCGCACCGCGCGGGGCAAGCGGAGGAGCTGCACGGCAGCGCTAGCAGCACTCGAAACCGGCGCTTTCGTCGACGACCAGCGCGTTCTTCAGCCAGGCGGGAGGCAGGTCGTCGCGAGCCACTTCCGCCACCGGCTTGAACACCCTGAACTGGTGGCGCTGCTCACCGTCCGTCCAGAACGCGATCACCGTCTCGCGCGGCGGGCAGCCGGGCAGCGCGCAGGATACCTCGGCCACGAACACGGCTGCCTCGCCCGCCAGTTGGAAACGCTCACGCGTCCACGCCCGCACCCGATCGACGGCTGCCGCATATTCCGGGCACTTCTCGAACGGCTGCAGCATCGGCGCGCTCGCTCGCATGAGACCCCGGGTCGCACGCGGGGCTCGGCCAGGATAGCAGCATTCCAGGCGAGCCGAGCTACGCGCTGCTTGCGCGGCGCAAATCGCGCTTGACCGCCGGAGGCCCCCTCCTAGAGTGCCGAGCACAAGGCCAATGATGATTAGTGGAGGTTGCCGCAGTGGTGGAGAAAGTGCTTGCAGCGGTTCGCACCGGCCCGAGCAAGACCGAGCTGCGCGAGTATCCGATGCCGGACATCCCGGAGGACAGCGCGCTGATGAAAATGGAAGTCGCCGGCATCTGCGGAACCGACGTCAAGCTCTACAAGACGCCGCCGACCAAGAGTCCGGTGATCATGGGGCACGAGAACATCGGCTACATCGCCAAAGCCGGCCACGAGTTCACCCGGCGCAAGGGCTTCAAGGAAGGCGATCTGGTATTCGTCGAGCACTACGTCATGTGCGGCAAGTGCGAGTGGTGCCATCTCGGCCAGTACCGGCACTGCGAGAACACGGACTGGCGGCACAACCCCGACGGCATCCGCTACGGCTACACCTCGGCGGAGAAGGCTCCGCACCTCTGGGGCGGGTTTGCCCAATATGTCTACCTGCCCTGGAACGCGGTCGTGCACCACGTGCCGAAGGGCGTGACGCCGGAGCTGGCCGGCCTGGTCACGCCCATGGCCAACGGCGTGGAATGGTCGCTGTTCGACGGCGGCGTTGGCTATAACTCAACCGTGCTGATCCAGGGCCCGGGCCAGCAGGGGCTGTCGCAGACCGTGGTCTGCAAGCAGGCCGGCGCCGCGCTCATCATCGTCACCGGCACCTCCAAGGACCGCGCCCGCATGGAGGTCGCACGCGCGCTGGGCGCCGACTTCACCATCGACGTCGACAAGGAGGATCCGCTCGCGCGCATCATGCAGATCACCGGCGGCAAGGGCGTCGACGTCGCCCTCGACTGCACCGCGGGCGCCGGCACCATCCCGATCCTGCTCGGGGTGGAAGCGCTCAAGCGCAAGGGCGGGACCATCGTGGTGCAGGGCGAGATGAAGGAGTTCCCCAACTTCCCGCTCGAAAAGGTCACGGTGAAGTTCATCACCATCAAGAGCGCGCGTGGCCACAGCTTCAAGGCCTGCGAGCTCGCGCTGGCGCAGCTCGCCTCCAAGCGCTTCCCGCTGGAGAAGGTCACTACGCACCGGTTCGGGCTCAAAGACGTCGACCTCGCGATCCGCTCGGTCGGCGGCGCAGGGGTGCCCGACGTGATCCACGCGTCGCTGATGCCGTGGCAGTAGCGCGCGCCAGCCGCGACGCCGCCGAAACCGAGCGCGCGTCGATGAGTGGCAAGACCAGGATCGCCATCGCGACCGGCGACCCTGCGGGGATCGGACCGGAGATCAGCCTCAAGGCCGCGCTCGACCCCGTGGTGCGCGCGGCCTGCGAGCCGATCCTGGTGGGCGATCCCGGCATGCTCGAACGCCACGCCGCCACCTGCGGCCTCGCGGTTGACTTCCGCGTGGTCGGGCGCATCGCGCACGCCGACTGGTCGGACGACCGCCGCGTGAACGTGCTCGCGTGCAGGGCGCCGCAGATCGCAGCGGTTGCCTTCGGCACCTCCAGCGCGGACGCCGGACGCGCGGCGCTCGCCTGCGCCGGGAGCGCAATCGCCGCCGCGCTCAGCGGCGAGGTGAACGCGGTCGTGGCCGCGCCGCAGAACGAGACTTCGATCGCGCTCGCCGGCATCGCGTTTGACGGCTATCCCTCGTTTGTCGCGCGTGCGACCGGCAGCAACGAGGACGAGGTCTTTCTCATGCTGTGCTTCGGCGACGTGAAGATCGTGCATGCCACGCTGCACAGGAGCGTGCGCGACGCGGTCGCCATGATCACGCGCGAGCGCGTCATCCGCGCGATCATCGCCGCCGATCGCGCGCTCGCGCGGCTCGGCGCGGCGGGCCGCACCATCGCCGTCGGCGGCCTCAATCCGCACGCGGGAGAGGGCGGGCTGTTCGGCCGCGAGGAGATCGACATCATCAAGCCGGCGATCGACGCGGCCGCCGCGCGCGGGATCCGCGCCCGCGGGCCGTTCGGCCCTGATACCATGTTCCACCTGCCGGGCTTCGACGCCTTCGTGGTCATGCTGCACGATCACGGGCACATCGCGGCCAAGCTCATGGCGCGCAATGCCGTGGCGGCGCTGACGATCGGCACCCCGATACTGTTCTCGTCGGTCGCGCACGGCAGCGCCCACGACATCGCCGGCAGGGGCATCGCCAGCCCCGCTGCCATGATCGAGGCGATGCTGCGGTTTTGCGGCGGCAGCGTGAAAATGAGGTCAGCGTAATCGCTAACTACCCGCTTTTCATGGTATTGTTAGCAACGAGTCAGCCGCTCGCGCGAGGCGAAGACTGTCACGATCGCATGGAGAGCTCCCGCAAGCCGCATGAGCTGCCGTCAAGCAAAATCGAGGCCAACCGCGATTTGGAATGGCCGGCCCGGGGCCGCGAGTGGGACCTCGATGATTGCCGTTCGCTCGGCGTGCATTGATGCGCCCGCGCAGAGGCTTAGGAGATCGTGCTATGCCGATTGAACGCGAGGCCACGATTTTCGACTACGGCGCGCCGGCGGAGCTGTTCATGGCCAAGCGCAAGGGCGGGGCGCGGCAGCCACTGGGCTATCGGCGCTTCGCGACCGCCGCCGAGGCAATCCGATTCGCGGTTGAGGAATTTCCCGCCGTGCGGACGCTCGGCGCCTGGATGCAGATCGGCGACGAGCGTTTCGATGGCGACGACATTCAGCGTCTGTACGACAGCAGCGACTATCCGCTGCAACGACATGCGCCGGATTGATTTGACCGGTACGGAAATTCATCTGCGTCAACGTTTGACGCCGGGTTGACGCCCACTTATATAGCGCCCGCAACCAGTTTTCGGTCTGCCTTGCTACGCTCCCGGTTTGAGGGTGCTCGGCTAGCTCCCCAAAACTCGGATGACCCGGACACGCGATGTGCGCGTGCTCGGATTTTGACGGCGCACAACGCAAGGAGGCCATGATGGCCACAGGTACCGTGAAGTTCTTCAACACCCAAAAAGGCTTTGGATTCATCCAGCCGACCGACGGCAGCAAGGATGTCTTCGTCCATATCAGCGCGGTCGAGCGCGCCGGCATGCGCTCGCTGGTGGAGGGCCAGAAGGTCAGCTATGACGTGGTGACCGAACGCGGCAAGCAAGCCGCGAGCAATCTCCAGCCGGCGTGACGTTCGGATCGGTCCGATCCGAAACCGGAAAGTCACAGCCCCCGGCGTCCGCGACGCCGGGGGCTTTGCTTTCATCCTCAGCTACGGCACGGGCACGGAACTTTGCCGCGGGCTTCCCGTTGAGAAAGACACGGCCACAGACCTGGAGGGCGGTCATGCGGCGGTCGGCAATTCCCATCCTTTACCTTCTGGTATTGTCGCTGGCAGTCCCTTCGACCGTCGGCGCCCGGCCCAGATTTGGTCCGGCCGGGCTGCTCGGCATCATGACCGCCCCGTTCCACCGGGTTTTCTCCCATCATCGCCATTCGTGGCGGCACCACCATCGCAACGTGGCGCGGCCGGCAACCCCTGCAGCCCGCAACGAGAATGCAGGCGCCGAGCGCCATTCGACCAAAGCCGCGCTATCGCCATCGCCGGTTTTCTGGCCGCAAGCTTCGGCCGATCTGTTCGAATATCTGTTCTTCCCCGCCGGACCGCGCGGCGAGCGCTTCTGGTCTCACGGGTATGCTGCGATGGTGGGTGCAGCGTTCGCAGGACCCGACATCGGCGAGGACGGCCGCAGCCGGCACCTCGCGAGTGGCGACGACGCAACTGCCGGCGCGTCGGCGCCCGCGGCCGCACGCTGTGATGACGGCGCGGCCACGGCCGACGCGCTGGCCACGCGGCTCGCGCAGACGATCGCACCGCAACGCGAGGGGCTCGAACAATTGCGAAGCGCACTGGCGCAGGCCGCCGCACGCATCCAAGCCGCCTGTCCCTCCGTCGCACCAGCGACGTTCGCGCAGCGGCTCAAGACGATCCAGGATCGCATCTGGGCGATGCACGACGCGCTGCTGACCATCCGGCTGCCGCTCGAGAAATTCTACGGCTCGCTCACCGAGGAGCAGCGACAACGCCTGCGACACGAGGAGGCGGGCATGCGCGACCATGGCGCCGCGCCGGCGGAAGCACCCGGTCCAAGCTGCGCGGCGCGAGCAGCAGCAGCAAACGACGATCCCTTGCGGGCGATCGAACACGCGGTCGCCCCGGCCGAAGCGCAGCGCGCGAGCTTTGCAGCGGTTCGTGAGAACTCGGCCGCGCTCGAGCGGCTCATCGCGGCGTCCTGCCCCGCCTCTCCGCTGCCAGACCCCATGGCGAGGTTTGCCGCCGTCTCGGATCGCCTCGATCTCATGCTGTTTGCATCGATGAGCATGGGCCCGGCGTTGCAGGCGGTCTACGATGCGCTCGACGAGCACCAGAAACAGGGGATCAGCCGGGCGATGCGCCAGGACGAGCGTCCAGCCGCCGCAACCGGCGATCGCTAGTGAAACCATCGCGCACAACGAGGCTACGGCTGCCTCCGCGCCCAGACCCCCGGCTTGCGACGGCCGCAAGACCACCCCCGCTCATCGAGGTGTAGGGTGGGCGCCGCGGGCGTTGGCCGCCGTCGCCATTGCGCGATTGCAGGGCCGGGGGGATGACCGCGCGTCGACGCTAAGGCTGCGCGGGGCCGGAGGAGCCTTCGCCAGCGGCATCGTGGTCTTCCGTCGCTGGCGCCTCGGCGGCGGACGCATCTGCCGCCGTTTCCTGCGCCAATGCGTCGCCCTTGGCCGCGTATTCACGGGCCATGCTGATCAGGCGGCTTGAGACCTCCTCGTCCGAGGCAATCAACGACAACCGCACGCAAATATCGGCTTGTCGGCGGAAATACTCGACGCTGGGCATTTGCCGGGAGACCCCCAAGTTTTTGTCGCAACGCAAAAACCTCGGTACGGTTCCGCACGGAACTCGCTTCCGCGGCAGCGTGTCGCAGGCACGCGAGCTCGCCCGGGTGGCCCTCTACTTGGCGATCCCCATCGCCTCCTCGAACGCCCGGCGCACCTCCGGCGGTTGGCCGTAGCAGTGCCGAAACGCCCGCAGCCGCGCCTTCAGCAAGGGATAATTGTCGTGCTCCGCAAGGGTGATCCCTTCGGTACTTTCCTTTTTTTGGAAATACGGCAGCTCGACGCAGTTCGCGACGTTAGAGCTACGGATGATCGCTTTCGGCTCGCGCCCCTGGGCAATGGCATCGAGATCGTCGAATAGGCGCTTGCGGATCATGGCGATGCCGAGGTCGCTGGCGCCGATGTTTTCCTTGGTGCGGTCGGCGATGCGGCCCTGGCCGACCCAGGCGATGATGTCCTGGTTGATGACGTGGCTCGTGATCCAGCGGCCTTCCTGATCCTTGATCGGGCTCGCCCAGGTCGGCACCCTGCCCTGCACATAAGGCTCGCGCCCCTTCGGGACACGCATGAAGAACCAGGCCACGCTCAGCGTGTTCTCGTCGTCGACCGGCACGCGCCACTCGAAGTGGTTGCCAAGATAGAAGCCGTTCGGCCACAGCGCGATGCGTCCCACGGTCCAGTACGGATTGCGCTCGTCGGAATCCTCGCGCACGCGCTTGTAGATAAAGCCGTAGTCGAATTCCTCGAACTTGAGCTTGAGGTGCTTGGAGGCATAAGGGCCGGTCTTGCCGGCGAGCCGCAGGCTCCAATTGTCGTGCATCCATTCGAAGTGCACGGGGTCGCACGAGTTCTCCTGGCACTGAAACCAGTTGCATGGCACGTCCGAGAGCACGATCTCGCGAAACCCGTTCTCCCAGGTGAACGGCTCCCACACCGGCAATTCCGGCGCGGGCTGCGGCCCGAGATAGGCGAACAGGAGCCCGGCGCACTCCTTGACCGGATAGGCCTTGGTCGAGCAGCGCTCCTTTGCGCGCGAGCGTGGATTGACGATGTCGTCGTAGGGCTGCTCGAGGCAGCGCCCGGCCTCGTCCATCAGCCAGCCGTGGTAGTTGCAGCGAATGCCGGTGTCCTCGACGAACCCTTGGGCGAGATCCGCGCGCCGATGCGGGCAATGCCGGTCTAGCAGACCGAACGTCCCGCTCAGGTCCTTGTAGAGCACGAGGTCCTCGCCCATGAGACGCACGGGCTTGATTGGATTGTTCTCGAGCTCGCTGGCGCCGCCGATCGGCATCCAATACCGGCGCAGCAGCTCCCCCATCGGGGTCCCCGGCCCGACCTGGGTGAGAAGCCGGTTTTTTTCAGCACTCAGCACGCCCGACCTCGCTGCTAATGTCCCTGGAGCGGCCGATTGTCATGTGAATCGCCAAGCTCGGCAACGGCGATTTCATGATGCGCCGCGCGTCGTTCCTGCAAAGTCGCACGCGATGAGACCTGCGTGGCCGGCATCGCCGCCGTTCTCCTCGACGTCGGCCGGCGCCGCCTCGACATCGCGCAAGCTCCGGCTGAACGCCCGCGGTGATCGGCGATGGTCGGGGCCGGACGAGGGGGAGCATCCATGGGAGGCGCACAGGCACCGACATGCAGAGCCTCTTTTGCATAGACGATCGCGATCATGGGCGACGGCGGCACGGGAGTTGCGCCCTACAAGTTCGACGCGCAACTTGGCAGGAAATTGCGCGCGCGTTTCGGGACGCCCGAAAGGCGCATTGCGCGACCCGCTCCGACGCCCGGCGCCAATCGAGGACGCGCGCGGATGCCGACCGGCACCGCGATGCGGCTGACCCAAAACTGGTCGGGCGCGTTCCGCGCACGCGGCTGCCGGAACAAGCCTTTGAGACAGCTGTGGTTTCAGTGACGGCGCGAGGGCGGCGCCTCGTGCGCTGAGCGGCACCTCCACCATCCGATTCATCCGAGCGTTGCGGCGCGCGTTCGCCTCGCTGCGGCAAATGGCCGACGCGCGCGCGCGGCGCTGTTCAGGCAGCCGCGCCCGTGTCATGCTCATTCGCATTGCTGTCCACATGAAAAAGCAAGGCTGGAGCAGCGGAGAGCATGGCCGGGCGAGAGCGCGGCCTCGAGCAAGGAAGCAGGGAGGACCAAGATGAACGGCCGACGAAACACATTGCGCGGAATCCTGGCGACGCTCGCCTGCGGGATTGCCGCGAGCTTGCTCGTACCGCCGTCGCTTGCGCATGCGCAGGCCGCCAAGACCTACGTCATGAAGCTGAGCACCGCCACCATCAACGACACCCAGCATGAATGGCTGCGCCGGTTCGTGGCCGCGGTGGAGAAGGATTCGGGCGGGCGCATCAAAGGCGAGATCTATCCGGCGAGCCAACTCGGCTCGATCCCCCGGCAGATCGAGGGCGTTCAGTTCGGCTCGATCCAGGGCTGGATTGGCCCGCCCGAGTTCCTGGTCGGCGTCGACGAGCGCTACGAGGCCTTGAGCGCGCCCGGCCTGTTCACGAGCGAGGATCAGGACGTGCGCGTCATCAACGACCCAACGGTGCGCGGCATGGTCCTGGGGCTGGGCGCCAACAAGGGCCTGGTCGGCGCGGGCATCGCCCCGATCGGTCCGTCCTCGATCGCCAGCCGCAAGCCGATTCGCCATCTCGCCGACTTCAAAGGAACCAAGATTCGCGTGTTGGCCTCGCCATTCCAGCTGGAGATGGTCAAGCGCATGGATGCATCGCCGGTGGCGATGACGCTCGCCGACGTCATGCCCGCCCTGCAGCAAGGGGCGATCGACGCCGCGCTCGCCACCATCACCGTCTACACGACGATGCAATATCAGGATGCGGCCAAATACGTCATCGAGACCGACCAGCCCTACCTGAACTCGATCATCGTCATGAGCAAGAAATGGCTCGATTCCCTGCCGCCCGACCTGCAGAAGATCGTCCGCGATGACGCCGCCAAGACCTCGCAGGACATCGTCCCATTCGTGAAGGATTTCTTCGCTAAGCAGCGCAAGGTCTGGTCCGACAAGGGCGGCGAGCTGATCAGCTTGCCGGCCGCGGAGCAAGCCGCGATGGTGGAGAAGATTTCCAGCATCGGCGACGACCTCTCCAAAAACAAGCCGGAGCTGAATAAGGCGGTCAAGACCGTGTTCGAATCGGCGAAACGCTACAAATAGTCGGCTGTTCGGCATCCGGATGACGTCAGTCGATTCGATCGCGCTTGGACGTGCGTCGCCGGGCCTCGCGCCGCGGCGCGTTGCCGGCGCAAATGCGCAAGCCGACTGAGCCTCTAAGGAGAACAACTGCGGGCCGGGCGCCCGGGGCCATCGGCTGAGATGGCTTTGATTTCAGCGGACTGGCGCAGCCGCGCTCAGTCCGTGGGCACGATGTGCGCCTCCTTGCCCAGCTTGATCGTCGCCGCCACGTCGTCGCGGAAGAATTTTTCGAACTCGTCGACGCTCATCGGCTGCGGCTGCACGCCCAGCTTGGCCAGTCGCTCCTGGATGGCCGGCAGCGCGAGCGCCTTCTGCGTCTCGTCGTGCAGCCGGTCGATGATCTCGCGCGGCGTTTTGGCGGGCGCGGACAACCCACCCCAGAACAGGTAGGCGGCATCCGGATAGCCCGCTTCCGCCGTGGTCGGCACGTTTGGCAGCGCGGGTGCGCGCTTGGGCGTGCTCACCGCCAATGCCACCACCTTGCCCTGGGCGATCATCGGCAGCGCGGGGGTGATGGGGAGAAAGTAGAAGTCGATACGCCCCGCCATCACCTCGGTGAAGGCCTCGACCGGCCCGCGGAACGGGATGTGCTGGACGTCGATCGCGGTAGCAAGCCGCAGCCGCTCGGCCGCCATGTGCGAGGCCGAGCCGATGCCGGCGGACGCATAATTCAGCGCGCCGGGCCTCGCCTTGGCCGCAGCGACGAGGTCGGCAACCGTCTTAAAGCCTTTCGACGGCGCCGCCACCAGCACGCTCGGCTGGATGCCGAACAGGATCACGGGCGCAAAATCGCGCACCGAATCGTAGGGCAAGCTTTTGTGCAGCACGACTTGCGAGCTGAGCGAGGACGAGTGCAACAGCAGCGTGTAGCCGTCCGGATCCGCCTTCGCCACTGCCGCGGCCCCGATCGTCCCTCCCCCGCCCGGCCGATTCTCGATGATCATGGGCTGGCCGAGCTGCCTCGACACTTGGTCGAGCACGACGCGCCCGACGATGTCGTTGGCGTTGCCCGCGCTGAACGGGCTGATCACCTGGATCGCCCGCGTCGGCCACGGCTCGCAAACAGCCGGCGTCGCGGCGACAGCGAGCACGGCGCTCGCGACTGCGCCGCACAAAAAGCGAAGTGACGTCATCCAAACCTCCCTGGAGAAGTTACAAGGCGTCGAAGCTCTCATCGGCTCCGTTGCCGGCGCTTGTGGCGGCATTCCGCCGTCAGCCGCGATCCGCGCATCGGCCATCCTATCCCATACCGCCAATGCGCGTTGCATTCGCGCCCTGCGCTAGCACGTCGCAGCCGCCCCGCTCACTGCTCCAATCCGGTCGGCACGTTCTTGTTCTCGCTCTTGAGCTTCATACCCGAGGCGAGCGCCATGGTCTCCATCAGCGCCGCGAAATCCTCCTGCAGATACTGCTTCGGATCGGGCTTGAGGGTCGCCGCTCCGAAATGGCTCTGCAGCACCTCGCGCGCTGCCGCCGTCACCGGCATCGGCACGTCCCATTCGCGGCCGAGCGCCAGGCCGAGATCGAGGTCCTTGCGCAAAAGCTCCGGGGTGAAGGTCGTGGTCCAATCGAGGTTGACCAGCGCCGGCGACTTGTAGCGCGTGAACATCGAGCCCATGACGCTGTTGTTGATGAATGCAAGGAAAGCGTGACGGGGCACGCCCATCTTGTTGGCGAGCAGTGTGATCTCGATCAGATTTTCGATCACCACGCCGAGCATGACGTTATGGGCGATCTTGCAGACGCGGGCGAGCTCGCCATCGCCGACATATGAGACGCCGCGCGGCGCAATCACCTCCAGCATCGGCGAGACCGTCTTGCAGGCGGCCTCGTTGCCGGAGATCACGGCGGAGAGCTTGCCGCCCTTGATCACCTTGGCGTTGCCGGAGACCGGGGCAGCGACGTACTCGCTGCCGAGCTGCGCGAGCCGCGCGCGGATCGAGGCTGATTCCTCCACCGCGATGGTCGAGCAATCGACGAAGATTTTCGGCAGCCTGCCGCCGTGGCCGGTAACGCTGTTCTTGCCGAAATAGACCTCATCGAGATCCTTGCCGGTCGAGACGATGGAGAACACGACATCGACCTCCTTGAGGTCGAACAGCTTGTCGACCACCTCACCCCCGATCTTCGCCAGCGGCTCGGCCTTGGCGCGGGTCCGGTTCCAGATCGCGACATCGTAGCCGGCCTTGATGAGGCGCTCGGCCATCGGGTAGCCCATGCGGCCCATGCCGATCCACCCGATCTTCGGTTTCTTCTCTGCCATCGCAACTCTCCTGGGTTCCACACGGGCCGAATGCGGACGGTGTCCTAGCACACGGGAAAAGCGCTTGTCGTCACGGGCTCTCTTCCGGTCTCACGCTCGAGACGCGCGCGCACCTCGCACGATGTGGGGGCAAAACCGCGCGCTCCTTCATAGTGGGGACGGCTGCTCTTTGCCGTAGATCCATTCGGCCACCCGCCGGAACAGCACCAATGCGGTACGGCACCAGATCAGCACAATGATGATGCGCATCAGCTGAAAGCCGGCGATCATCGTGGAATCGAGCCCGAGCACCTTGCCGGTGAGCACCATCTCGGCGATGCCGGCCGGCGCCATGGCGAGCACCATGGTCGGCACCGGATAGCCGGCGAGCCAGGCCAGCGCCGCGGCAAACATCGCCATCGAGCCGGCCGCGAACAGTACGATCAGGCACGAAGCCCACAGAAGGCCGAACAGGCGGGTGAGAAACTCGGGCCGAAACTGCGCGCCGAGCGCGCTGCCGATCACGACCTGCGCGGCGATCAGCAGCAGATCCGGCATGCGGCCGTCGATGAGGCCGAGATGGCTGACGCCGGCCGCGATGAACAGCGGCGCCATCAGCCAGGCATTGGGCGAACGCGTGCGCGCGAGCAGCGCCGCCGCCAGGCCAGAGACCGCGAGCAGGACGAGCACCGGCAGCCAGGGCGCGACCGCGGCTGCCAGAAACGCATTGCGCGCGCCGCTGCCGGCGAACGAAATCACCAAAAACGGCGCGAACACCACGATCAACGCCACCCGCGTGGTCTGCGCCACCATGATCGGCTCGACCCTGCCGCCGTATTGCGGAGCGATGGTCAAGGTCTCGATCACGCCGCCCGGAACGGTGGCGAAGAATGCGCTGGTGCGATCGACGCCGGCGAGCCGCATGTACAGAAGGCCGCCGATGGCGCCGACGATGGTCGACATGAAGGCGGCCGCGATGATCAGCGGCAGCAAGGTGATCAGCTTGGCGACGACCGCCGCGGTGAACTGCAGGCCGGTCGAGGCGCCGACCACGACGGTGCCCGCCGGCCGGCCCCAGCGAATGAGTCGCACCGGCACGCCCGCGAGCGATAGCCCCATGATCACCATGAGCGCGCCCAGCAGCCACGGCAGCGGCAGATGCGCCGCGCGCGCGGCAAAGCCGCCTGCGGCGCCGGCCAGCAGCGTCCCTGCCATGCTCAGCGCGGTGGCGAGGCGACGCGGCGTGGGTTGCAGGACGGCGCTTCGATTCATGCGAGGCTACCCGTTGGTAACAGCCTCGCCCGCGCAAATCCATCGCTGGTCGCGCACAGCGGCTGGTCGCCTCCAGCCGACAACCCCTGCTTGTCCGCGAGGCGCTACCCGCATTATCGTGACGCCATGTCGGAGCTCGCGCCCGCCGTCTCGCGTACCGCGCTGCCCGCCGCAACCGCGCCGGGTGCGGGCGAGTCGCGGCTGCGCATCATTGCGCGCAACGCGTTTCCGTTCGTCGTGGTCGGCCTCATCTGGGAAATCACGGCGCATCTCGACGTTTTCCCGCACAAGCTGTTTCCGCCGCTGGAAGAGGTGGCGGCCGCGTTCGTGCGGCTCACAGCCGCCGGCATCCTGCCGCACCATGTGCTCGACACCCTGCTGCGCTTGCTCGCGGGCTTTGTGCTCGCCGCACTCGCGGGCGTGGCCATCGGCTTCGCCATGGGGCGCTCACGCCGGGCGGAGGACATATTTTTGCCGCTGATCAGCATCGCCGCACCCATCCCCGGCCTCGCCTATGCGCCGCTGTTCCTACTGTGGTTCGGGCTGGGCACTGCGCCGGTGGTGCTGCTGGTCGGCTTCGTCTCCGCCTTCCCGATCATCTTCAACACCTGGACCGGGGTGAAGGCGGTGAAGGAAATCTGGGTGCGCTCGGCGCAGGCGATGGGGGCGGACAGCCGCCGGCTGTTCCGGCACGTCATGCTGCCCGGCGCGCTTCCCTACGTGCTGACCGGGCTGCGCTTGGGGCTCGCCCAGGCGTGGCGCATTCTAGTCGGCGTGGAGATGCTGGCGGCGGTGCCGTGGGGGCTCGGCTGGATGATCTTCGGCGCGCGCGAGTTCCTCAATACCGACGTGATGCTCGCCGGCGTCGCCGTAATCGCCATCATCGGGCTCGCGCTGGAGAAGCTGGTGTTTCAGCAACTCGAAAACTACACCGTCGTGCGCTGGGGGATGATGACGTGAGCGCCGCCAGCACCCGCATGGATCGCGCGCGCTCCGCCTATCGCGCGGGCATCTCGCTGCTGCTCGCCGCGGCGGCTTACGAGGTCGCCGCGCGCAGCGGCGTGTTTCCGTCGGCACTGCTGCCCACCCTGCCGCGGGTCGCCGCCACGCTGTGGACCATGGTGCGGGACGGCACCATGCTGGAGCACGCCGGCTATACCCTCTATCGCGTGCTATTCGGGCTGGCGCTCGCGATCCTGGTCGCCCTGCCGCTCGGCGTGCTCATGGCGCGGCTGCGCGCGGTAGAGAATTTCTGTCTGCCGCTCGCCAGCGCGCTGATGCCGATCCCCTCGCTCGCCTGGGTGCCGGTGTTCATCCTGTGGTTCGGTCTCGGCAACACGGTCGCGATTCTGATCGTGTTCTACGCCGCGTCGTTTCCGTTGCTGCTGAATACGTGGTCCGGTGTGCGCGCGGTCAACCCGATCTGGCTGCGGGCGGCCGGCGCCATGGGCGCCGACGAGCGCGCGCTGTTCTGGAAGGTGATCATTCCGGGCGCCGCACCCTTCATCATCACCGGGCTGCGCCAGGCCTTCCTGCGCGCCTGGATCGCGGTGGTGGGGGCGGAGATGCTTGCCGCCTCCGACTGGGGACTGGGCTGGGTCATCTTCGACGCCAAGGAATTTCTCAATGCCGACGTGATGCTCGCTTCGCTCGCCGTCATCGGGCTGATCGGCTTCGTGTTCGAGCGCCTGGTGTTCGGCTCGCTCGAGCGCGCCACCGTCATGCGTTGGGGCATGGTGCGCGCCGCAAAGGGGTAGCAGGCGCTCAGCAAGGCAGGTCGAAACCCCATCACTGTCGTCCGCGCGCAAGCGGGGACGCCTAACCACCACCTCTGGAATAAAGGTCCCTGCTTTCGCGGGGACGACCAAGAACTAAACGGGAGGAAGCCAATGAAGCGTTTGTCCGTCCTGCTGCTCGCGGGCCTTGCCGCCAGCCTGTCCGCCGCGCCGCTGGCGCGCGCGCAGGAATATCCCAGCCGGCAGATCACCCTGATCGCGCCGTGGCCGGCCGGCGGGGCGGTGGACGCGATCTGCCGCGCGGTCGCGCAGCCTTTATCGGACCGGCTGGGCAAGTCGGTCGTGGTGGAGAATCGGCCGGGCGCCGGTTCGGTGATCGGCACCGCTGCCGGTGCCAAGGCTTCGCCCGACGGCTACACCATGGTGATGGCCGGCAGCGGATCGCTCGCCATCAGCGCCACCATGTACAAGAAGCTGCCCTACGATCCGGCCAAGGATCTGATCCCGCTGACGCTCGGCGCCAAGATTCCATTCGTGCTGGTGGTCAACCCGTCGCTGCCGGTGCACTCGGTCGCGGAGCTGGTCAAATACGCCAAGGACAATCCCGGCAAGCTGTCGTTCGCCTCGGGAGGCCCCGGCTCGCCGCACCACCTCTACGGCGAGCTGCTCAAAAGCATGACCGGCATCGAGATGACCCACGTTCCCTACAAAGGCAGTGCGCCGGCGCTGACCGACGTGATCGCCGGGCACGTACCGCTCCTGTTCTCCGACACGGTCCCGGCGCTGCCGCAGATCAGGGAAGGCAAGGTGCGCGCGCTCGGCGTTTCCACCGCCGCGCGGCTTCCGTCGGCGCCCGACATCCCGCCGATCGCGGAAGCCGGTGTGCCCGGCTTCGACGCCGCCGGCTGGGGCGTGTTCGCGGTGCCCGCCGGCACTCCGAAGGAGGTGACCGGAAAGCTCAAGGCCGCGCTCGACGACGCCATGACGCTTCCCGACGTGCGCCAGCAGATTATCAAGCTCGGCATGATCCCGGGCAGCGCCGCCAGCACCGAGGAGCTGCAGCGCTTCATCGCCGCCGAGATCGCGCGCTGGGGCAAGGTAGTGCAGCAGGCGGGACTGGCGGGCACGGAGTAGGGCTGCGCGCCCGGACCCTCGTGTCCCGGGCGAGCGTAGCGAGACCCGGGACCCAGGGGCCCAAGGCGAGCTCCCTCCCCTAGCGGATGATAGCCGTGATGTCCTCTGGGTCCCGGCTCGCGCTCGCGCGCGGCATCACGCACAATTGGAAGCGAAGGGGCGCTCGCTTGGCCGGGACACGGCGGCGCGAGCGATGACTCACAAAAATCGCGTCGGCCACATCAGTGTGCGCCACATGTGCGACGAGGGCGTGTTGTCGAAGCCAAGTCCTTCTTTCGGCTGCTTGAAATTGCGGCCGACGATGTCGATGAAATCCTCGAGATTGACCTTGGCGTCGGGATCGAACGAGTAGATATCGTTCACGCAAATGAGCCGCGCGGTCATGTAGTACTTGTGCCCGCGGGCGCGCTTGTACTCCTCCACGATGTAGGGCTCGGGCTGATAGTCCTCCCCAAAGTATTTCAGGTACATGTCGGGATATTTGTAGCCGACCGACTCGTCGGGGAAGAAGCGCAGCGCCTGATGCATGCGCACGGCCCAGCTCACCTCTTCGTCCACATAGGGCTCAATCAGCTGCGCCCCCCAATAGCCATGGTCGCAACGGATGAAGCCGACCACGCCGATATCGTGCAGCAGGCAGGCGAGCACGGCCTTCTCGTCGAGTCCGGCCTTGAGCGCGTGGGTGGCGCTCTGCAGGAGATGGTTCAGCGAGGCGAAGCGCAGCTTGAAGAAGTCGATGAGCGTCGGCTTGTCCGGCATCTTCGGCAGCCGGGGATCGGCGCCCATGAGGAAATGCCTGCCCGGATTCTGCGCCATCAGCGCGGCCCCGCCGATCATCTCGGTGTTGCCGTCGGCAAGATTGAACAGCACCGACTTGGTAGCGATCTTGTCGTCGAGCTCGCGCATCATGCGCTCTTCGAGGTCGTCGGCGCGCTCCGACAATGTCAGCGGTCGGCTGGCTGCCTGTGGTCCCATTTGAGTGCTCCTGGCCTTGCGGCTATTTGTCCTATCTGTGTTGTCGCCTATCTACACGGAATCCGAGCCGGGCGAAACTGCGCGGCGAATGAACCCGCGAGTTCCGGCGGAAAGACGTTCCCGGTACGAGGAGGCTCGAGGATGTCGGACCATGTTGTCGTAAGCCGACGTTACCGGCCCTCCATGCATTGCGGTTCGAAGACAAGACCTGGACGGCTGGAGCAGCCTCGCCATGCGTGCCTGAAGTCGGTGTAACATCCCAACCGACCCCTTCGAGGCCGCAGCCGATGCCGCATATCGAGGTCGCCAACGTCTCGCTTGCCTACGATACGCCTGCGGGGCGGGTGCAGGGCGTCGAGAACGTCAGCTTCGCGATCGATGCGTCCGAGTTCCTCTGCATCGTCGGTCCTTCCGGTTGCGGCAAGTCGACCTTGCTCAACATCATCGCCGGATTCCTCACGCCCACCGCCGGCGAGATTCGCATCGGCGGCAAAGCGGTGAGCGGACACGGGCTCGACCGCGGAGTGGTGTTCCAGGACTTCGCCCAGCTGTTTCCCTGGCGCACCGCGCTCGGCAACGTCACCTTCGGCCTCGAGATGAAGGGCCTCGGCAAGGCGGAGCGCGAGGAGATCGCGCTCGAGCAGCTGCGGCTGGTGAAGCTCGAAAAATTCGTGCGCTCGTACCCGCACCATCTCTCCGGCGGGATGCAGCAGCGGGTCGCCATCGCGCGGGCGCTCGCGTACAATCCTGCCGTGCTGTTGATGGACGAGCCGTTCGCGGCACTCGACGCGCTCACCCGCGACGACATGCAGCGGCTATTGGCGGACGTCTGGCGGGAGACCCGCAAGACCGTGGTCTACGTGACGCACAACGTGGCCGAGGCGGTCTATCTCGCCGACCGCGTCGTGGTCATGACGCCGCATCCCGGAATGGTGAAGACCGAGGTATCGATTCCCTTGCAGCGGCCGCGCGATCCGCTCAGCGTCGAGTTTCTGGAATACCAGAGATCGCTGCTGCGCCATCTCGGCCAGGACACGACCAGGCAATGACCATGGCCCGGGCGCTACCGGTGGACCACTCT
>DATBKV010000149.1:0-4809 GCA_036555745.1 Xanthobacteraceae bacterium
CGCGCACCGCGCATCTGGTCGGCAATGTCGCCATAGAGCAGGAGGACGAGGCCAAGAGCGAGATCGTCGTCGGCTCGACCGTGATCATGGTGGAGTACCGCGACGAGGCGCAGCGCGTGTTCGCGGGCCGCCAGCAGCATCGGCTGCGGCGCGAGGGCGAGAGCCTGCGCATCGTGCAGAAGCGCGTCGACCTCATCAATTGCGACGCCGCCTTCGAGGCGATGGCGGTACCGATTTAGAACATTTTGGCGCCAGTGTCGGCAAAAGCGGCCCGCGGCTGACAGCTCAGGGTGATTACGGCTGGTTGATCTCTCTCGCCCTCGTGCTGAGGAGCCGCGCGTAGCGCGGCGTCTCGAAGCACGACGGGTACGGGCCGCCCTCTCCTTCGAGACGGCGGCTTCGCCGCCTCCTCAGGATGAGGGCGGAACTCGGATCCCGACGGTGGGTCAAAATGCCTGGGCACGGGGACTGGTCGCGAATTCGGTGATGATACCGTTTGAGGCCGCCATTGCCGCAGCGATCATGGATGCGAGTTAATTCGATGGACGCGAATTAATTCGGCAGCAGGGGCGCGCGGGCTACAATCATGGGCCGAAGCCACGGCGTTGCGATGGTCGCGGGCGCCCGCGCTGGCACCGGGCCCACAAGGAGGGAGGCGATGCGGTTGAGCCCGGCTGCAGCAATGCTCGCGCCGCTGATCGGTCTCGCGGCGGCGGCTGCGATGGTGCCCGCAAGCATCGCGGCCGCGGCTTCCGACACCGAGGTGGAGCAGCAGGTCCGCCGCCAGGTGCAGCCGATGCTGATCCCGGCCGGCGGCATGGCGGTCGCGCTCCATCTCGACGGTCGCACGCTGTTCTTCAACTACGGCCCGGCCGACGTCGCGCGCAAGGAGCCGATCACCTCGGACTCGCTGTTCAATCTCGCCTCGGTCGGCAAGGTGTTCTCCGCGACGCTCTTGGCGCAGGCGGTCAAGCAGGGCGAGCTTTCGCTCGACGATCCCGTCGCCAAATACGTGACCGAGCTCGCGCACGGCGGCGACATCCGCCGGGTCACTCTGGGCGAGCTCGCGAGCCACACCTCCGGCCTGCACCGCACCCCGCAGCAGTACGAGCCCTGGCACCGCGGGCAATATTCGCTTCCCGACTTCATCCGCTACCTCAACGCCTGGAAGTCCGATCCCGAGCACGAGCCCGGCCGGCAGGACATCTATTCCAACACCGGCTTCGTGCTGCTGCCGCTGGCGCTGCAGCGCCGCTTCGACACCCCGATCGCCAGGCTCATGCGCGAGCGCCTGCTGGCGCCGCTCGGCATGACCTCGACCGTGATGCCGGTGCCGCGCGGCAATGCGCGCGGACAGCTGGCGCCGGATTTTCGCCGCCGCGCGGTGCAGGGCTATTCCGCGCAGGGCCAGCCCGTGGGCGCGCCCGGCAACATCCAGGGCACCTTCAACTGGCCCGGCACCGGCCAGATGTTCTCCTCCGCGCGCGACATGGCGGTCTTCCTCGCCGCCAATCTCGGCGCGCTGCCGGACCATCGCGAGCTCGAGGCTGCGATGGCGTTCGCGCAGCAGGGCGTGTTCACCAAGGGCCCGCGCTTCACCCAGGCGCTCGCCTGGCAGATCGTGCGCAACGGCGACCTTACCATCGTCGACAAGAACGGCGGGCTCAACAACACCTCGACCTATATCGGCATGATCCCGGAGAAGCGACTCGGCATCGTCATCCTCTCCAATTGCGGCGGGGAGCCCGCCACCCGCATCGGCCGCCAGATCATGCTGTCGCTCGTGCGCACCGGCGTGGCCGCGAGCGGCGAGCGCCGCAACGCGAATTGAGCGGGCCGCAGTCTCGTCCTTGTCATGCCCGCGCAAGCGGGCATCCAGTAAACCGCCGCCGATCGATTTTGCGGCTCGCGTGCAACCAGCTGAGCTCCGCGACTACTGGATTCCGGCCCTCGCTTGCTACGCTCGCTCGGCCGGAATGACACGCGAGCAAGGGGCGGCGGCATAGCTGAGAACTATAGATTTAGCTTCTTCCAAATACTCTTTTTACGTGTAGGATGACTTCCGCGCATTGTTGCGCGCTGCGTCGCGTCCGGCACACACGATGGCAAGCACACGTCGGAGGGCATCATGTGTAGAAAGATTTCGCTGTCGTTCGTCTTCCTTGCAATTGCGCTCGTGTTGCTGCTGCCGGGAGCGCCGGCGCACGCGCAGGCCACGCGCACCTGGGTGTCGGGCGTGGGCGACGACGCCAATCCCTGCACCCGCACCGCGCCGTGCAAGACCTTTGCCGGCGCAATCTCGAAGACCGCGACCAACGGCGAGATCAACTGCCTCGATCCCGGCGGCTTCGGCGCGGTGACCATCACCAAGTCGATCACCATCGACTGCCACGAGGCGTTTGCCTCCATCCTCAACGCCGGCACCAACGGCATCAACATTCCGTTCGATTCCTTCAACGCCGCCGACGCTCGCAAGACCGTGCGCCTGCGCAATATCAGTTTCAACGGCGCCGATCTCGGCCTGGTCGCCATCCGGATCCTGGGCGGCGCCACCATCGCCGCCGGCGTGGTCATCATCGAGGACTGCCTGATCAACGGCAATTTCGGCGGCTCCGCGCGCGGCATTTCGGATGAGCGGGTCGCCGGCGGCAAGCTCTTCGTCGCCAATACCACGATGCGGAATATCGGCAGTAAAGGCCTCACCATCGATCCCGGGGCCGGCACGGCAGGGCAGCGGATCGATGCGACGCTGCAAAATGTGCGCGCCGAGAGCTCCGGATTCGGCGCGACCTTCGGCAACAACGTCCGCGTAATGATCGATCGCTCGGTGTTTTCCGGCAATGGGATCGGGATCGCGGTGCAGACCACCTTGGCGGCCTCGGAGGCGAACATCAGCAACAGCGTGATCAGCAACAACGGCACCGGCGTCTTCAACGCCGGCGGCACGCTGACCATCCGGCTCGCCAACAACGACATCGCGTTCAACACCACCGCACTGTCGGGCGCCACCCAGTCGTTCGGCAACAACCGCATCCAGGGCAACGGCGCGAACGGCACCGACCCGACCCCGATCGCGCAGAGGTAACCGCGAGCCGCGGGCTCGGCGCATGTCCGCGGAAGGCGGGAAACCGATCTCCGATGCGGCCATGCAAACCGAAGGACCGGCGCGCATTCCGGTTCGACGCGATCGGGTGCGCGTCGCGGATTGCGCTTCCCTCTCCCCGCCGCGCTCGGGCCCGCCCGAGCTCGGCGCTGGCAGCGGCCGCAGCCGGAGCGATCCGGAACCGGCCGGGAGAGGGTTGGGGTGAGGGGGATCCCTCCAATGCTCGTTGCGAATCCCCTTGCATGTTGGGAAGACCGCCCGCTGCGCTCCATCCCGTCATGCGCGGCGCGCTCAGCTCGCGCCGTTGCGCAGCACCATGCAGGCGCCGCCGGCACGGCGGATGCTGCCGCATAAGGTGTCGGCGGCGGCGCGCGTCTCGGCGCCGACCCGCACCTGGTAGAGCGGCGTCGTGCCGCGGCTGCGCAGCAGGGTATGCAGCAGGCTCGGGTCGCGCCCGGCCAGCACGCCGGCGTAGCGCCTGGCCAGCACGGCGTAGCTCGCGAGCGCGTGGTCGCGCGAGAACGAGGCCGCGAGCTGCACGCCCCACGGGCTCGCCGCCACCAGGTTCACCCGCTCCTCGAGCTTGGCCACGAACGGGTTGGGCGCGCGATGCAGCAGCGCGATCAGCTGCCGGCAATTGGGCGGCGGCTGCGTCGGCTCGCGCTTGCCGCCATGCGCCCACTCCTCCGCGCTGATTCCCGTCACCGCGTACACATAGTGGCGGGTTTCCGACGGCAGCGTGCGGCGGCCGGCAAGCCAGTCGCGCAGGCGCTGCGGCCCGGCGTTGTAGGCGGCCGCCGCGAGCCCGAGATTGCCGAACTGATCGGCGAGCTCGTGCAGGAATTCCGCTGACTTCGGCAGCGCCTGCACCGGATCGAACGGGTCGAGCAGGCCGCGCTCGGCGGCGGTGCGCGGCATGAACTGGGCGATGCCCTGGGCGCGCGCGCCGCTCCTGGTGCGCGGGCCGACCACGTTGGGCTGGAAGCGGCTCTCCTGCCAGATCACGCGCGCGAAGAACTCGAGCGGCAGTTTCTGCGCGCGCGCCGCGGACTCGATCATCAGGCAGACCGACTCGCGCAGGTCGGCGTCGCTGGGCGGCGGCGGACCCGCCGACGCCTCGGCCTTCTCCTGCGCGGGCGGCGCGCCGGTATCCGCGGGTGCGGTGCCGCCGGGCGGTAGTGGTGCTGCGCCGACATCACCGGGCGCGTTGGCGTCGGGACCGGCGGGCGCGGCCGGAGCGCTGTCCGCGGGCGCCACGGCAGCCGGCGGGGACGGCGCGCTCGGCGCTTCGCCTTGCGCCGGCTCGGCGCGCGCCGGCGCACCCGCAATCAGCATCAGCGCGATGATCGCAATGCGGCCCATGCGCGGCAACGAGGGAACGGACGTTTCGGTTCGAGGCGAAGCATAGCAGCGCAGGCAAGCGGCGCGAACCTTGCCTATACTATCGCGATCCTAGCGTTCTTTTGTTTCGCAGACTCGGTGTGCTCCCCTCCCCCTTGTGGGGAGGGTTGGGGGTGGGGGTCCGGAGATCGACGCACCCGCGTGGCATACGGGCCACCCCCCTCCCCAGCCCTCCCCCACAAGGGGGGAGGGAGCGCACCGAGCTTGCGGCACTGCATTCGGCTCCAACCACAGGCGCAGTGGACAAGGCGAGCTCGTTACTGCAGTCGTGACGCGGTCGGATCCGGTTACCTCACTCAGCAGGC
>DATBKV010000150.1:0-47582 GCA_036555745.1 Xanthobacteraceae bacterium
GCCGGCGCGCACGGCCGTGCGCGCGCGGCGCCGACGCTCACATTGACACGTTTGCCACCGAAGGCCAGTGTCGCCCGTCCGCGCGCGAGAGGAATTTCCATGAGTGAGCCGCGCCGCCGAGCCGCGCATGCGGCGCTCGCCTTGGTGTTGAGTGTGCTCGCGCAGTTTCCGCTCGACGCCAGCGCCGAGGTGGTGCGCTTCGGCAAGCCGGTGGCGGGCGCTTTCACCTTCGCCCTGCTCGACGTCGGCGTGCGCGCCGGCATCTTCCGCCGGCACGGGCTCGAACTCGAGATCAGCGCGTTCACCGGCGGCACGCGGCTGGTGCAGGCGGAGACCGCCGGCAGTATCGACATTGCCTTCAATACCGGGCCGGACATGGCCATGATCTTCAAGGGAGCTCCGGTGCGGGCGGTCGCGCTGGTCTCCGATTCCCCGCTCGATCTCTGCCTGGTCGTGCGCCCGGACCTTGCGGTCGCCTCGCCCGCCGACCTCAAAGGCAAGCGCATCACGGTGTCGAGCCCGTTCGCGATGACCGCCTGGATGACGCGGGAGCTGTCGCGGCAGGAGGGCTGGGGGGCAGACGGCATTCAGCTCGTCGCTTCCGCCAGTGGCCCCGCCTTCGCGCTGCTCAAGACCGGCGACGTTGACGGGATCACCACCGATCTCGGAACCGGGTTGCAGGCGCAGAAGCGCGGAGACGCCAAGGTGGTCGTCCGTTTCAGCGAGCGCGTGAAGGACCTGACGATGTATGTCGTCTTCGCCTCCGAGAAGCTGATCGCGGAGCAGCCCGACACCGTACGGCGCTTCCTCGCGGCCTGGTTCGAGACCGTCGACTACGTGCGCGCGCACAAGAGCGAGACGCTGCAGGTGGCGCGCGAGGTCACCGGCCACGACGCCGACATCGTGTCCGAGCTCTACGATCTGGTCGTGCCGCTGATCTCGCGCAGCGGCCGCTTCGGGCAGAAATCGCTCGCCACGCTCGCCGGGTCCTATGTCGACCTCAAGCTGCTGCTGGGCAAGCCCGACATGGGGCGGACCTATACCGAGGAATTTCTGCCGCGATAGCCGCGCCGGCGCGGTTCGGCCTGACAATCAGGCGGATTCGGTCGAGCGTTTCGCCGCCTTGCTGAACTTCTTGACCACGCGGTCGCGCTTGAGCTTGGACAGGTGATCGATGAACAGCACGCCGTTGAGGTGGTCGATCTCGTGCTGCAGGCAAGTGGCAAGCAGCCCGCTTGCCTCGATCTCGTGCGCTTTGCCCTCGAGGTCGAGGTACTTCACCTTCACCTGCGCCGGGCGCTCGACGTCGCCGTAGAATTCCGGGATCGACAGACAGCCCTCCTCGTGGGTCGCCTTCTCCTCCGATCGCCAGAGGATTTCCGGATTGATGTAGACCTGCGGTTTCTTCGGCTCGTCCTTCTTGGCGATGTCCATGGTCACCACCCGCTTGGGCGTGCCGACCTGGATGGCGGCAAGCCCGATGCCGGGCGCGTCGTACATGGTCTCGAACATATCCTCGACGAGCTGGCGCGTGGCGGCGTCGATCTTCTTCACCGGCTCGGAGACCTGCCGCAATCGCTTGTCCGGAATGATGAGAATGTCGCGCAGCGCCATGGTCGCGATGTAAGCGGTCGCCGGAAAACGGTCAATGCGCGCGGCCGGCGCGGCGCCGTGCATAGGTCCGGCCGAAGGCGTTGATTTATCGTTCGCTTTTTGTTCCTATCGGTGCGAATCGATGTAGAGTTGCCCGATGACCGACGAACCCACCCTCGTTGTCGTGGCTGCCGCGCTTGCCGGTCTGGCGGTGCTGGCCGTGCTCCTCCTCGCCGCATGGCGCGCGCTGCGCGCGCGCACGCCCGTCGCCGATCCGCAATTGCTCGAGCTTGCACGGCTGCAGGCGGAAACCGCGGTCCGCATCGACGCCATGCGCGAGATGCTGAGCGGACGTCAAGCCGAACTGCAGCGCGCGGTGAACGAGCGGCTCGACTCGGTGACGCATCACCTCAATCAGTCGATGACCACCACGCGCCAGCACACCGCCGAGAGTCTGCAGAAGCTCAACGAACGGCTCGCCGTCATCGACAGCGCGCAGAAGAACATCACCGATCTTGCCTCGCAGGTCACCTCGCTGCAGAGCGTGCTCGCCAACAAGCAGCAGCGCGGCGCGTTCGGGCAGGCCCGCATGGAGCTGATCGTGCGCGACGGGCTGCCGAAGGGCTGCTACGAGTTCCAGCTCACGCTCTCCAACCGCTGCCGGCCGGACTGCGCGGTCTTCCTGCCCGACAAGCGGCCGCTGGCGATCGATGCCAAGTTCCCGCTCGAGGCGATGACCGCGCTGCGCGAGGCCAAGGGCGAGGACGAGCGCAAGCAGGCGGCGGCGCGGTTGCGCCATGATCTCGGCAAGCACGTCGCCGACATCGCGGAACGCTACCTGATCCCAGGCGAGACCCAGGATCTGGCGCTGATGTTCGTGCCCTCGGAATCGATCTACGCCGACCTGCACGAGGGCTTCGACGACATCGTGCAGAAGGCGTTCCGCTGCAAGGTCGTGATCGTGTCGCCGTCGCTGCTCATGCTCGCCATCCAGGTGATTCAGCAGATCCAGAAAGACGCCCGCATGCGCGAGGCCGCCGACCGGATCCATGCCGAGGTGGGCCATCTCATGGACGACCTCAAGCGCCTGAGCGAGCGCGTGCTCAAGCTGCAGCAGCATTTCGGGCTAGCCAACGAGGACGTGCGGCAAATCCTCATCTCATCGGAGAAGATCGAAAAGCGCGGAACACGCATCCGGGAGGTCGATTTCGACGGCGAGGAAGAGCCTGCGCCGCGCCCGGTGGTGATCGCCGCTCCCATGCGCCGGCTGCAGGGGCGGGACTAGCGCGGGCCGTTCCGATCGACGCGGGGTGTCGAGCGGTCCGGATGCGCGGCCTGGGGTCGCGGGCGGGCCCGCGAACGGTGCGAGTTCTGCAAGCGGGCCCGGCGGAAGGCGCACCGATCATTTTTCGCCGCAATCGCAGGCTTGTGTGGCGGCAGGGATGCAATCACAGCTCGACTGATGGCGGCCACAACCGACACCGCAACCCAGGCTGCGAGGGCGATCCGCCGCCGGGGCGTCGCCGATATGCTCGCGGTCTATCTCAAGCCGCGCGTGCTGATCGTGCTGTTCCTCGGCTTCTCGGGCGGGCTGCCGCTCGCTTTGTCGGGTTCGACGCTGCTGATCTGGATGCGGGAAGCCGGCGTCGATCTCGGCACTATCGGCTTGTTCGCCCTCGTCGGCACCCCTTACACCATCAAGTTCCTGTGGGCGCCGGTGGTCGATGCGCTCGACGTGCCGCTGCTGTCCTCCCTGCTGGGGCGGCGCCGCGGCTGGCTGGTGTTGTCGCAGCTTTTGCTGATCGCAGCGATCGCGCTGCTGGCGCTCTGCGATCCACTGCGCTCGCCCTGGCTGGTCGCGCTCAGTGCGCTGTTCGTGGCCACTGCGTCCGCCACGCAGGACATCGTCATCGACGCGTTTCGCATCGAGAGCCTGCCGGAAAGCCAGCAGGCCGCCGGCATGGCCGCCTACGTCGCCGCCTACCGTATCGGAATGCTGGCATCGACCGCCGGCGCGCTGTTCCTCGTGACGGGGTTCCAGGGCCTTGGCTTCGCCAGCGCCGCAGCCTGGAGCGCCGGCTACCTCACCATGGCGGCGCTGGTCGTGATCGGCATTGCCGCCACGCTGCTGGCGACCGAGCCGGAAAAATCCGCCGCCGCCGAGGCCGAGCACAGCGCGCACGCGCGGGACAATCCGCTCGTACGCGTGGCGGTGGCGGCCTACGCCAGCTTCACCGAATTCCTCACCCGCGACCTGGCGTTCGCCGTGCTCACCTTCGTCGTGCTCTACAAGCTCTGCGACGCATTCGCCGGCGCGATGACCGCGCCGTTCGTGATCGACATCGGGTTTTCTCGCAACGATTATGCCGCCATCGTCAAGGGCGTCGGGTTGGCGGCCACGCTGATCGGCGGCTTTGCCGGTGGGGCGGTGGCACGCGCCTACCCGCTGGCCACCAGCCTGTGGATCGGCGCCTTCCTGCAGATGGCCTCGAACCTGATCTTCACCTGGCAGGCCTGGGTCGGCGTCGACCTGTGGGCGCTCACGCTCACGATCATCGTCGAAAACTTCACCGGCGCGATCGGCACCGTGATCTTCGTCGCCTACCTCTCCGCGCTGTGCTACAACCCGCTGCACACCGCGACCCAATACGCATTGCTCACCGCGCTCGCTGCAGTGGGGCGCACCTATCTCTCGGCCGGGGCCGGCTTCATCGCCGAGCGCACCGGCTGGGCGATGTTCTTCGTGATCAGCGCGCTGACCGCGCTGCCCGGGATCGTGCTGCTGGCCTGGCTGCAGCAGCGCGGGCATTTCTCCAAACTGATCAAGCCGACGCACTTCGCAATGGACGACTAGAGCTCACACCGCCGTCCGCTGCCTGATTGCCGCCGCCAGCGTGCCCTCGTCGAGATAATCGAGCTCGCCGCCGACCGGAACGCCGTGCGCCAGGCGCGTCACCTTGACGTCGGCGTCGTGCAGCAGATCGGTGATGTAGTGCGCCGTGGTCTGGCCGTCGACGGTGGCATTGAGCGCCAGGATCACCTCCTTCACCGCCGGGTCGTGCGCGCGCGACACCAATGCGTCGATCGCGAGATCCTGCGGGCCGATCCCGTCGAGCGGCGATAGCGTGCCGCCCAGCACGTGATAGCGCGCGTTGAGGGCACGCGCGCGCTCGAGCGCCCACAGATCGGCCACGTCCGCCACCACCACGATGATCGCGGGATCGCGCCGTGCGTCGCTGCACACCGCGCATGGATTCTGCGTGTCGATATTGCCGCAGACGCGGCAAATCTCGATCTTGTCCAGCGCCGTGTGCATCGCCGCGGCGAGCGGCGCCATGATCTGCTCCCGCTTCTTGATTAGGAAGAGCGCGGCGCGCCGGGCCGAACGGGGGCCGAGCCCGGGCAGGCGGGCGAGCAATTGGACGAGACGCTCGATCTCGGGGCCGGCGGCGGCTGGCATTGGAGCGGCGGGCGGCGGAACGGCGATCGCTCAGAACAATTTCATGCCGGGCGGCAGCGGCAGGCCGCCAGCGACGTTCTTCATCTTTTCCTGCAGCAGCGCCTCGGCCTTGCGCCGGGCATCGGCATGGGCGGCGACGACGAGGTCCTCCAGAATCTCCTTCTCGGCCGGCTTGATCAGCGTCTCGTCGATCTTGACGCTTTTCATCTCGCCCTTGCCGGAGAGCTTGACGGTCACGAGGCCGCCGCCCGAGCTCCCCTCAATCTCGATCTGGTCGAGTTCGGCCTGCATCGCTTCCATCTTGGACTTGAGCTCGGCGGCCTGCTTCATCAGAGCCAGGAAATCAGCCATCGTTCATCTCTCATCCGCACGCGGCGGAACAGTTTCAAACATCATCGTCGTCCGGGTCCACCGGCGGTTCGAATGCCGGGCCGTCGACGTCGGCAACGCCCGGCGGGTCGTGCCCGGCCGCGGGCTGATCCTGCGACAACGCGGCTGCCCCCTGACGCACGTCCACGATCTCGGCGCCGGGAAAGCGCGCGAGCACCGCCTGCACCAACGGATCCGCCTGCACGCCGCTCCTGAGCTCGGCTTGCCGCGCCTCGTTCTGCGACTTGACCGTCGGCTGCCCGGCTTCGCCGGAAACCACCACCATCCAGCGCCGATTGGTCCACTGCGAGAACTTGCGCGCGAGATCGTTGACCAGTGTCTTCGCCGCACTCGGCTCGAGCGCGACCTCAAGCCGACCATCCTCGCAGCGCACCAGCCGCACGTCGCGCTCAAGCGCAGATTTGACGCCGAGGTCGCGCTTGTGCGCGGCGAGCGCGATCAGCTCGTCGAAACCACCGACCGCGAGAACCGGCGGAGCGGACTCCGGCTCCGCATCCGGCAGGCGGGCGACCAGCTCGCTGGCGGACGCGAGCGCGGCGCGCGGCGACGCGCGGGAGCTCTCGACCCGCGGCGCCTCGAAGCGACGCGCTGAGGTCGCGGGGGCGGCGGCTGGGGCGCCGGCATGGCTCGGCACGCGCCCCGGGCCGCCACTGCCCTCGAGCGAGCGCACCACCTCCTCGGGGGTCGGCAGGTCGGCGGCGTAGGCGATGCGCACCAGAACCATCTCCGCCGCCGCCAGCGGCCGGCCGACGGCGCCGACCTCGGCAATGCCCTTGACCAACATCTGCCAGCAGCGCGACAGCACGCGCAGCGAGAGCTTCTCGGCGAGCGCACGCCCGCGCGTGCGCTCGGCCTCGATCAGCGCGGCATCGTCGGCTACCGGCGGCACGACCTTTACGCGGGTGACGAAATGGGTGAACTCGGCCAGATCCGTCAGCACCACCGCCGGATCGGCCCCGATCTCGTACTGGGCGCGCAGCTCCTTGAGCGCGGCGGCGATATCGCCGCGCATCAGCGCCTCGAAGAGATCGATCACCCGCGCCCGGTCGGCGAGCCCCAGCATCTGCCGCACATGCTCGGCCCGCACCGGCCCGGCCGCGTGCGCGATCGCCTGGTCCAGCAGAGACAGTGCATCGCGGACCGAGCCCTCGGCGGCGCGCGCGATCAGTGCCAGCGCGGCGGGCTCGACCTCGATCGCCTCCTTGCTTGCGATCTGACCGAGATGCTGCACCAGCACGCCGGCATCGACGCGGCGCAAGTCGAAGCGCTGGCAGCGCGACAGAATGGTGATGGGAACCTTGCGGATCTCGGTCGTGGCGAAGATGAACTTCGCGTGCGGCGGCGGCTCCTCCAAAGTCTTGAGCAGGGCGTTGAACGCCTGCGTGGAAAGCATGTGCACTTCATCGAGGATGTAGACCTTGTAGCGCGCGCTCACCGGGGCGTAGCGAATGGCGTCGTTGATCTGACGCACGTCCTCCACGCTGTTATGGGAGGCGGCATCCATTTCGATCACGTCGATGTGCCGGCTCTCCATGATCGCCTGGCAATGCACGCCGAGCGTCGCCATCTTGACGGTCGGCGCGGTGATCGAGCCGTCGGGCAGCTCGTAATTAAGGGCACGGGCCAGAATGCGCGCGGTCGTGGTCTTGCCGACGCCGCGAACGCCGGTGAGAATCCAGGCCTGCGGTATGCGCACCGTTTCGAATGCGTTCGAGACAGTGCGCACCATCGCGTCCTGCCCGATCAGGTCTTCGAAAGTCGCGGGCCGATACTTGCGGGCGAGCACGCGGTACGAGGCGTCGTGCGTTGCATGCTCTGCGAGCGCAACGCCGCCCGCCGAGCGACCGGCGCCATCGTTCAAGTCGCTCATCGCGCCATCCGGTACGCCGCCCCGACGCGGGTCTTCGCGCTTCGCATCAGGTCCACTTCGCGTGAGGGTTAGGTGGGAGGCTGACGAGCGACCCGAACCGCGCTCGTTAGGGCTGCTTCCTTCCGGACCTGACCCGGTTGGCGAGTGGCTCGTCCACCGCCAACCTCCCGCCTCTATATCGGCGGAACGCAACGGGAATGCAAGCGGGCCACACGCGCGGTCCACCGCCGACCATCGCTGCCGGTTCCTGCGCCGCCACGGCGATCATGCCGAGCGCCCGGGCGAGGGAGGCGAGCGCGGCAACGGTTTCTCGGCGTTCGATGCGCTTGCCTTACGAACCGCCGACATGGCACAGCACGCTCCGGCGAGCGCGCGTCGACGCCTGCCGGAGCAGTCTTCATGTCCCCTCGTCCCGATCTCGGTCCAAAGCCCGCGCTCGGATATACCGCCAGCGTGATCGAGCGCGCCGCCGAGCGTCGCGCTGACGCGGCGGCGCTGGAGCGCGATCCGCGCGCGCGCGCCTACGTGATCGGCGGCGAGCTGGTGGTGCTCAAGCGTGCAGCCGATGTCAATGACCCGCTGTTTGCGCTGGCGCAGGCGCGCGCGCTCGGCCGCACGGCGGAGCTCGTCTTCCTCGGCCTGCACGAGGGCGCGCCGCGGTTCGCGATCGCGCTCGAGCCAGCCGACGCCGCCGCGCTCAAGGCGCGCAACGAGTACGCCGTCACCGATCTGCGCTCGATCGCCGTCCACGGCATGGTCGCGGCCGAGCATCTGCCCCCGCTCGCGGAAGGCAAGGCGCTCGTCGGTTGGCACGCGCGCCATCGCTTCTGCCCGAATTGCGGGGCCGCCACGCATCTGGTGGAGGCCGGCTGGCGGCGCGACTGTCCGTCGTGTCGCGCGCAGCATTTCCCGCGCACCGACCCCGTGGTGATCATGCTGCCGGTCGCCGGCGAGCGCTGCGTGCTCGGGCGCTCGCACCGGTTCGCCGCCGGAATGTGGTCGTGCCTCGCGGGTTTCATGGAGCCGGGCGAGGCCATCGAAGAGGCGGTGCGACGCGAGACCCGCGAGGAGTGCGGCATTGTCTGCGGCCGGGTGCGCTACTTCGCCTGCCAGCCCTGGCCGTTTCCGGCCTCACTGATGATCGGCTGTCATGCCGAAGCGCTGTCGCACGAGGTCGTCATCGACCGCGCCGAGCTCGACGATGCTCGCTGGTTCGAGCGCGAGGAGGTCGCCAGCATGCTGCTGCGCCGCCACCCCGGCGGCCTGAGCACGCCGCCGACCGTCGCCATCGCCTACCACATCATCCGGGCCTGGGTGGAGGAAGAGGTTGAGTTCCGCTAGCGCAGAGGCGCCGGCGCCGACGATCCTGTGCGCCGGGATCGCCGTGCTCGATGAGGTCTTCCAGGTCGAAGAGTTTCCGCGGCCTGATTCCAAGACACCCGCGCACGGCTTCTTCGCGGTCAGCGGTGGGTGCGCCGCCAATGCGGCGGTGGCGATTGCCCGCCTCGGCGGACGGGCGACGCTCGCCGGGCCGCTCGGCGGTCCCGCCGGCGAGGATGCCGACGGCGACCGCGTGCTCGCCGCGCTCGCGCGCGAGCAGGTGGACTGCGCCGGCTGTCAACGCATCGACGGCATCGCCACGCCGGTGTCGGTGATCTTCGTCGATACCCGCGGCGAGCGCATGATCGTGACCCACCGCGATCGTCGGCTGGACGCGGCACGGCCGCGCGATGCCGCCGACCTGGTGGCAGCCGCCGACGCGGTACTGGCCGATAACCGCTTTCCCGATTTCGTGCGGCCGATCTGCACGGCCGCGCGCGCGCGCGGCATTGCCGTCGTGCTCGACGCGGACGGGGCGCTGCCGCTCGAGGACGAGCTGTTCCGCATCGCCACGCACGTGGTGTTCTCCAGCGAGGGGCTGCGCGGCACCACCGGGGTCGACGATCCTGCGTCCGCGCTCGCGAGGATGGCCGCCGCCACCGGCTCGTTTCTCGCCGTCACGCGCGGGGCGCAGGACGTGCTCTGGCACGGGCGAGGCACGCTGCGGACGAGCCCGGTGTTCGCGGTCGACGCGGTCGACACGCTGGCGGCGGGCGACGTGTTTCACGGCGCCTTCACGCTCGCGCTGGCGGAGGGAAGCGATGAAGTCGCGGCGATGCGTTTTGCCGCGGCGGCGGCCGCGCTCAAATGCAGGCGTCTCGGCGGCAGCGCCGCGGCCCCGCGGCGCCCCGAAGTGGAGGCCCTGCTGGCGGAGCGGGCTGGTTTGGCATAGAATAGTTTTCTAATTTACTCGAAAAAGCGCCAAAAGCGGGCGAGTTCATTCCTCTGATCGCCCGCGCACTTTGCATTTTTTCTTCAGGAAGTCCCTATGGATGCCATCGACCGCAAGATTCTCGGCCTTCTGCAACAGGATGCCTCCCATTCGGTGGCCGAAATCGGCCAACGGGTCGGGCTGTCGTCGACGCCCTGCTGGAAGCGCATCCAGAAGCTCGAAACGGAAGGCATCATTCAGAAAAGAGTTGCACTGGTCGATCAGGACAAGCTCGGACTCGGCGTCACCGTATTCGTCTCGATAGAGACCGCCGATCACTCGCAGCAATGGCTCGACCATTTCGCCAGCGAGGTCAGCGCCATGCCCGAGGTGATGGAGTTCTATCGCATGGCCGGCGACGTCGATTACATGTTGCGCGTCGTGGTGCCGGACATCCAGGGCTACGACGCGTTCTACAAGCGCCTGATTGCAAAGGTTCCGCTCAAGAACGTCACCTCGCGCTTCGCGATGGAGAAGATCAAGGCCACCACGGCGCTGCCGATCCCGTGAATGGGGCTCACCCTTGCGAGAAGTGGACGCGGGCGATGCACGACGGTTTTCCGTAACAGCGGATGCACCGATCGGCAGACCTGCGTAGAGTAATCCTGGCGAAACTGCCAGAAGTTGCGAGTCTAAGAATCGTCAATTGCCGTTTTAATTGCTTAACAACATAGATATACGCGTCTCCACTGCGAGATAAATTGGAGATTAACCAATCGCAACCTGAGAAACATATCGTTAACGAGACTATAGTTCACCGCGACAACTATGAATTCTCTCTTGGATATTAACCTGGCCGCAAGGTCGCCCCGGCTACGGTCCGCATCGGTTTCGCAAACAAGCCGACCCATCGGCGCCCGGAACCACGCGCAGACAGGACGTGGACCTCAATGGAGCCCGCTATGACCAAGCTCTTGAAACGCTTCGTGCAAGACGAGTCGGGGGCGACGGCTGTGGAATACGGCCTCGTCGCCGCAGGGATTTCGGCCGCGATCATCGCCGTCATGCAAGGTCTCGGCTCGAAACTGAACGCCACCTTCAGCAGCGTCCAGGGCACCTTGAAATAGCCTCCGCGGGGGTCGCACCACAGGCACCACACCGACGCCACGGATTTCCATTCGCCCCATCGCCTGCTTGAGCGCAGTGCGCACACTTTTCTTATCGGCGGCGCGCGAGTGCGGCGATTGCTGAACGCGCAGGTGGCCGGTCGCAGCCCCGCAATCGCTAACCGAACGGCAAGGACGGTCCCTCTACTTTGGCCCGACGGCGGCCGAGCGCGGCGCCGATCGCACATGCGATGGGACCATCATGATTGCCGATGCCGCCAGAGTGCTGCTGTTTCCAGCCTTGATGGCGTTTGCCGCCTCGAGCGACCTTCTGACGATGACCATCTCTAACCGCATGTCGCTCATTCTGGTCGGCAGCTTTTTCGGGCTGGCACTGGGTACCGGCATGACCCCGGTGGACGTCATCGGGCATCTCGGAGCTGGCTGCATCGTTCTCGTGGCAGGATTCGCACTGTTCGCCGGCGGCTGGATCGGTGGCGGCGACGCCAAGCTCGCGGCCGCCATCGCGTTATGGCTCGGCTTGGACCATCTCCTCGCCTACCTCGTCTATGCCTCGTTGCTGGGCGGAGCGTTGACGGTCGCACTGGTGCAATTCCGCCTGGCACCGCTGCCGGACTGGCTGGCCCGCGAGGAATGGCTGCAACGGCTCCATCGCGAGCACGCCGGCGTGCCCTACGGCATCGCGCTTGCCGCCGCAGCCCTGGCGATCTACCCCGACACGCAATGGATGGCGGCGGGATCGTGACGGCCATGCCGGCAGCAGCCCTGGCCTCATCCGGACGCACGGACGGATTCCAGCTCCGCGCAAGCAGCTCTTGCCCGCGATAAAAGGCGCGGCCGCGAGGCGCTTCCAACCGTCGCCTCGCGTCGCTCACCGATCGTTAACCCGATTCGCTTACTCGACATTAACCATGTCTTGACGTTTGTCTGCTCCAATGGAGCGTGCACGATCGGATCGGCTGCGCTGCCGCTTTCCAGCATCGGCGGAGAGCAGGCTCCGGCGTGCGACCAAGCCACGAGGGGGACCGACATGGGGGATACATCGCTGATTCGCGCGGCATTACTGATTGCGTTGATTACGGCCTTCGGGCTTGCTGCCAGCGGCATGGCGCCTGCCGCCGAGCCGCGCCCGGCGATCGCCGAGTATGGGTCGCCTTGAGCCGGCAAACCTTGGGAGAGGCAGCCGCGCCGCACGAATCGCGCGCCGGCGGCGGCCGGTCAGGTGCCCTCGGCTTTGACGGCGATCGCTCCGCTTTGCTCCGATTGTTTCCAGCTGTTCTGCTGCGCCAGCATTTGCCGGAGATAGGCGACGTTGGCGGCCGCCGCCCCCGAGGGCAGATCCGCCCGCGCGATGCTTTCGGCCTCCGAGGAGCGCCCCTGCAGACCCACGACCAGCGCGAGATTGCGCCGCACCCGCGGATCGACGCGCGGCTGAGCGGCGGCCTGCCGCAGCGTCGCTTCCGCCCGCACCAAATCCTTGGAGAGCGCGTAGGAGAGACCGAGGTTCGACAGCACCGACGGCTCGTCAGGCGCGATCCTCAGCGCCGTGCCGTAATAGCGTTGGGCCTCCTCGTGACGGCCCAACTGGTCGAGCGCGGCGCCCTGGGCCGACAAAATGCGCCAGTCGGGCCTTCCCGGGGCATGAGCACGGTCGAGCACCGCGAGCGCCTGCCTGTAGCGTCCGATATCGGCGAGCGCGCGCCCATATGCACCGAGCACGCCCCTGTGCTTGGGATGCTCGTTCGCCGCGCGTTCCAGCACGGCGACTGCCTGCGCGCGCAAGCCGCTCGCGCGCAACGCCCGCGCATAATGCACGGCAGTTTCGGGGTCCGCGGGATTGAGACGGTAGCGCTCGGCCCAGCCCTGCGCGCGCATTGGGCTGGCCTGCCCGCCTGCGGCCGCGATGCCGAGTGAGGCCCCGGTCTCTACGGGCTGGGTCGTGGTGCAGCCGGCCGCGGCCAGGCCGAGCACGACCACGATCGCAAGCCAAGCGAACCGGCGGATAGGATCGAACCTGCTGGAACCTGTCGTGCAAGTCATCACGGCCCCGCTTGGCTCCCAGCCGGGAGCTGGCAATAAAGTGTTAACCTTAACGAGAAGTTAACCGCCGCCCGGCGGTCGCCGGGCCGAGGCCCGGCCGGCACCGCCCCCCCACGCCTTCACCGCGGCCAAGCAGCGTGCTAGCAGGGCGCGGCAGGAGCGGTTCTCCGATGCATCCGGTGTTTCTTCCACGCGGCCATTCTTTCCCCAGCATTCCGATACACTTCGTTAATGCGGCCACCTGGCGGGAGCGGCGCGAGCGTCTCGATTCGCGCACCCGCGCTTTCGTGGACGCCGTGGGATTCGAGCCGAAGGCCGGCCGCCACCTGCTGCTGCCCGCGCCCGAAGGCAATCTCGGCGCCGTCCTGTTTGCGCTCGAATCGGGCGAGGAGGCCAACAAGGACGTGTTCTTGCCGGGAGCGCTGCCCGGGCTCCTGCCGGCGGGCGTCTACCGTTTCGCGGACCCGCCGCACGATTCCAAGCTCGCGGCGCTCGCCTTCGCGCTCGGCGGCTACCGCTTCACGCGCTATCGCAAGCAGGAGGCCAAGGAGATCAGGCTTGAGCTGCCGGGCAATGTCGACGGCGAGGAGCTCAGCCGGATCGTCGACGGCGTCTTTCTCGCCCGCGATCTGATCAACACGCCAGCGAATGATATGGGTCCGCCTGAGCTGGAAGCCGCCGCGCGCGCGCTCGCAGGCCGTCACGGCGCGACCATACGAACGGTCGTGGGCGACGACCTGCTTGCGCAGAACTTCCCGCTCATCCACGCGGTCGGCCGCGCCGCCGCCCGCGCACCGCGCCTCATCGACTTGACCTGGGGCAACCCGGCCCATCCCAAGGTCACACTGATCGGCAAGGGCGTGTGCTTCGACACCGGCGGGCTCGACATCAAGCCCGAGAGTGGCATGCTCAACATGAAAAAGGATATGGGCGGCGCGGCCTGCATGCTGGCGTTGGCGCATATGCTGATGGATCGCGGCGCCAAGCTCAGGTTGCGGGTGCTGATCCCTGCGGTCGAGAATGCGATCTCCGGGTCGGCCTTCCGTCCCCGCGACATCTACCGCTCGCGCAAGGGGCTCACCGTCGAGATCGGCAATACCGACGCGGAGGGCCGTTTGATCCTCGCTGACGCAATCGCGCTGGCCGACGAGGAGCAGCCGGACTTGATCGCGGACATGGCGACGCTCACTGGCGCAGCCCGCGTCGCGCTCGGCACCGAGGTCCCGCCGTTCTACACCGATGACGACGCCCTCGCGGCCGCGCTCGCCGAATGCGCCGCGGGCGAAAACGATCCGCTGTGGCGCATGCCGCTGTGGCGACCGTACGACCAGCTTCTGGAATCCAAAGTGGCCGACGTCAACAATGTCTCCGCGAGCAATTTCGGCGGCTCGATCACCGCCGCGCTGTTTCTGCGGCGCTTCGTCAGCGCGGCCAAGGCCTGGCTGCATTGCGATATCTATGCCTGGAGCCAGACCACCAAGCCCGGCCGGCCAGAGGGCGCCGAGTGCCAGGCGGCACGCGCGCTCTACGCCCTGCTGGTATCGCGACATGGCTGAGCACGAGACACCATCCGGGTCGCGCCGCCCGTGCGCCGCGCCTGCGGGCCAAGGCACGCCCAGCGGACTCGATCCGCGCGTGGCGCCGATCCGGCCGCAACCGGCAGGCCAGGACTCCGGGAATGACGCTCCGCTCGCAGGGCGCGTGTACGAGGTCGCCGACCCGACCGCGCCGGTGCGCCAGGCCCCCTCCCCCGACGCGCCGCTCGACACCGAAGCGCTCAAGGGCGAGCATGTCAGGGTCTACGAGATCAGCGAGGAGGGCTGGGCCTGGGGGCAGCTCGCGGCCGACAACTACGTAGGTTACCTCCCGGCCGCGGCGCTGCGCGATCCGGGACCCGCCCCGACCCACCGGGTCGCCGCGCTGCGCACGCTCGTTTTCCCCGGAGCCTCCGTCAAGCTTCCCCCGATTGAGGCGCTTGCGCTTGGAGCGCGGCTCGCGATTGCGCGCATCGAGCAACCGTTCGCGGTCCTCGCCCTGGGCGGCTATGTGCCACTGCAGCACCTTTCCACCATCGACAGCGTCGAGCGCGATTTTGTCGCGGTGGCCGAGCGGTTTCGGGGAACGCCGTATCTGTGGGGCGGCAAGACCAGCCTCGGTCTCGACTGCTCGGGATTGGTGCAGGTCGCGCTCACCGCCTGCGGTTTGCCGTGCCCGCGCGACAGCGACATGCAAGAGGCAACGCTCGGCACGCCGCTGCCAACGTCGCCCGGGCTCTGCGGCCTCAAGCGTGGCGACCTTTTGTTCTGGCAAGGCCATGTCGCCATCGTGCGCGATCCGGCGACGCTCGTTCATGCCAACGCCTTCCACATGTCCGTGGTTGTGGAGCCGATTGCGGAAGCGGTCGCCCGCATTCGCGCCGCCGGCAATGACGTGACCAGCGCCCGGCGGCTTGAACCGCAGAAAGCGGCGCGGCTGCGCGCTGGCCACCGATCCGCGTTACGGCAACACAGAAATGCGTGACGCTGAGCGAACTCCTGTGGCTCGCGACGACCTGCTCCGGCATTGACATCATGGAGGAATACCAGCGCGACTGGGCGCACTCTGCACTGCGGCTGCCGGTCGAGCGGAGCGACGCCATTGTCGGCGAAGGCGAACAAGCGGTCCGGCTCGTCGAGCGCGCGCTCGGTCCAAGCGTGATCACGTGGAAGGGCAGGCCATGGTCCTGCAGCACGCGCACCGGGCGCATCGCCTGCGGCCGACAGGTGTGCGGGGGCTGTGCCAATGATTTTCCGTCATCCAAGCTACAGGTTGCAGGCGCGGTGATTGCTTCAATAGCCCCGCTCCCGGTCGACCACGTGCTCGAGCGGCATGCCGGCCTCGAAGCGGTCGATCTGACGGAGCACGTTGGCGGCGAGCGCGGCGGGGTCGGAGGCGGCGGCGTTATGCGGCGTGATCGTCACTTTCGGATGCGTCCACAGTGGACTGTCGGGCGGCAGCGGCTCGGTCGCAAAGACGTCGAGGGTGGCGCCGGCGAGGATGCCTTCGTCGAGCGCGGCCAAAATATCGGCATCGACCTGCAATGCGCCGCGCCCGACGTTGACCAGGAAGGCGCCGCCGGCCGGCCCGTCGCGCTTGAGCTTGCGCAGCAGCTCGAGGCCGAGAATTCCGTGCGTCGCCGGCGTCGCCGGCAACAGGCAGACCAGGATCTCGGTGCGGCGTAGGAAACTCTCGAGCCCGTCCTTGCCGTGGAAAGTCTCGACGCCGGCGAGCGTCCGCGGCGTACGGCTCCAGCCGGCGACGCGAAAGCCTATCCGCCCTAGCACCGAGGCTGAGTCGCGGCCGAGCACGCCCAGCCCCATGACGCCGACCGCGACCGCGTGCGCCGGGGGCTGTGCATCCTCGCGCCAGACGCGCGCCCGCTGCTGGGCATCGTAGCGTCGCTGGCGCCGGTGATGCATCAACACGTGCATCACGACGTACTCGGTCATGCGCATAGTGAGGTCGGGATCGACGATGCGCGCGACCGGCACATCCGGCAGCGCGGGGTCAGCGAGCAGGTGATCGACGCCGGCGCCGAGCGAGAAGATCGCTTTGAGGCGCGGCAAGCCGGCGAGCAACCCGTACGGCGCCTGCCAGGCGCAGGCATAGGCGATGTCGGCGGGATCGCCGACGCGCCCCGGCCAGCGCCGGATGTCGCGCGCCGGCGCCAACGCTCGGAAGCGTTGCTCCCAGGCGTGCGCGTCGAATCCGGTGACGGCGAGAAGGAGCGCGGCCATCAGCGCGCGGCGGAGCCCGTCCGCACAATCGCGGCCAGGCGGTCGCGGTTGAGCGCCAGCCACTGCAGCGCCACGATCAGCGGTCCGTTGCGGACGGTGCGGCTGGTGAGCGCGGCGAGCGCAGTCTCGATCGGTACCCGCATGGGCACAGTGCGCTCGTGCTCGACTGCCGCGCCCGCGCGCTCGGGCACGCGCGCAGCGTCGATCACGCCCAGAAACACCGTGATCTCCTCGTCGCACAGGCCGGGCGAAGTCAGATACGTGAACAGCTCGATCACTGCCTGCGGCGCCACGCCGATTTCCTCGATGCATTCGCGGCGCGCGGTCTCGACCGGTGTCTCGTCGCCCTGCACGTGCCCGGCCACGATTTCGACCAGATTTCCGTTGCCGTTGGCGAGCTGCGCCGCCCACGCGCAATTGGCGGATCAGGATGAGCTCGTCGCGTCCGGGGTCGACCGGGAGCACCGCCGCCGCCGGACCGGCGCGCAGGATGTCGTGCGGTCGCGCCACTGCGTCGCGCTCGCGCTCAGTCGAGTAAACGCGCTCGTAGCGCCGGAAGCCCTGGGCGAGAACCTGCCGATGCGTGATCGCGATCCCGGCGGGAGCGTCGCCGATCGGACCGGCCGGCTCGGTCAGGGGGCGGCCCCATATCCTCACTGCGCAACCACGCCTTCCGGAACCGTCTCCAGATTGAAGGCGGCGGCCAGAAGCGCGCGGGTGTAATCGCTCTGCGGACGCGCGAACAACTCGGCCGCGGGACCCTCTTCCACGACCTTGCCGTGGCGCATGACGACGAGACGGCTGGCCAACGCCGCAACCACGCGCAGATCGTGGGAGATGAACAGGTAGGTCAGATTTCGCCGCTTCTGCAGCGCGCGCAGAAGGTCGACGATCTGGGCCTGGATGAGCATGTCGAGCGCGCTGGTCGGCTCGTCGAGCACGATGAACGTCGGCTCCAGGACAATGGCGCGCGCGACCGCAATGCGCTGACGCTGACCGCCGGAGAACTCATGCGGATAGCGAAAGCGGGTGTCGGGATCGAGCCCGACGTCACGCAACGCCTGCACCACGCGCTCCTCGCGCTGCGACCTGCGCAGGTGCGGATGATGCACCCACAGGCCTTCCTCGATGATATCGGCAACCGACATGCGCGGCGACAGCGAGCCATAGGGATCCTGGAACACGATCTGCATGTGGCGGCGGTGCGGGCGCATCTTTCGGAAGTTCAAGCCAGCGACGGTGTTGCCGAGAAAAGCGATCGGCCCCTGCGAGGAGACGAGCCGCAGGATCGCCAAGCCAAGGGTGGTCTTGCCCGACCCCGATTCGCCGACGACACCCAGCGTCTCGCCCTGGCGCACGGCAATACTCACTCCGTCGACCGCCTTGATGTGCCCGACGACGTGGCGCATCACGCCGCGCTTGATCGGAAACCAGACCTTGAGGTCTTTGGTCTCGAGCACGACCGGAGCTTCGGGGTTGAGCGGGGCCGGATCGGGTTTGGGTTCGGCCGCCAACAGCGCGCACGTGTAGGCGTGCTGCGGCGCGGCGAAGACGCGCTCAACCGTGCCCGCTTCGACGATCTTGCCCTCCTTCATGACGCAGACCGTGTCGGCAAGCTTGCGCACGATGCCGAGATCGTGGGTGATGAACAGCATGGCCATGCCGAGTCGCCCCTGCAGCTCCTTGAGCAGGCTTAGAATCTGAGCCTGCACAGTGACATCGAGCGCGGTGGTGGGCTCATCAGCGATCAAAAGGTCGGGCTCGTTGGCAAGAGCCATGGCGATCATCACGCGCTGGCGCTGACCGCCAGATAGCTGATGCGGGTAACTCTTGAGCCGACTCTCGGGCTCGCGGATGCCGACCTGGGTCAACAGCTCTATGATGCGCGCGCGCGCGTCTTCCCCGACCAGGCCTCGATGCAGCAGCAGGATCTCGCCGATCTGCTTCTCGATGGTGTGCAACGGATTGAGCGAGGTCATCGGCTCCTGGAAGATGATGGTGATGTCGTTGCCGCGGACGTGGCGGATCTTGGCTTCTGGCAGGCTCAGCAGCTCCTGGCCCTTGAAACGGATCGTGCCGGTAGGATGGCGCGCGGCGGGGTACGGCAGAAGCTTGAGCACCGACAGCGCCGTCACCGACTTGCCCGATCCGGATTCGCCCACGAGTGCGACGGTCTCGCCCTGCTTGATGTCGAAGGAGATGCGGTCGACCGCGAGCAGCTCGCGCTCGCCCTGCCGGAAGGCGACCGACAGATCCTTCACCTCGAGCAGCTTGTCGTAGCCTGCGTCCATAGCCTCACCCGAAGGTCTTGCGCGGATCGAAGGCGTCGCGCACCGCCTCGCCGATGAAAATCAAAAGCGAGAGCATGATCGCGACCGTCAAGAACCCGGAGATGCCGAGCCAGGGCGCCTGGATATTGGCCTTGCCCTGAGACAGCATTTCCCCGAGCGAGGGTGAGCCCGGCGGCAGGCCGAAGCCGAGAAAGTCGAGCGCGGTCAGCGTCATCACCGACGAGGAGAGAATGAACGGCAGGAACGTCATGGTGGCGACCATGGCGTTGGGCAGCAGGTGCCGGAACATGATCGTGCGGTTGGAGACGCCGAGCCCGCGCGCGGCCTGGATGTATTCGAAGTTGCGCCCGCGCAGGAACTCGGCTCGGACCAAGCCGACCAACGATACCCAGGAGAACAGCAGCAGGATGCCGAGCAGGACGAAGAAGCCCGGCACCAGCACCGAGGAGATTATCAGCAGCAGGTAGAGCGACGGGATCGAGGTCCAGATCTCGATGAAGCGCTGGAACAGCAGGTCGGTCCAGCCGCCGAAGTAGCCCTGCACGGCGCCGGCGGCGACCCCGATCAGGGAGGAAACGATGGTGAGTGCCAACCCGAACAGCACGGAGAGGCGAAAACCATAGATCAGCCGCGCCGCCACGTCGCGGCCCTGATCGTCGGTTCCCAGCCAGTTGTATTCGAGGTCACTGCAGCCGGAGAGCCCCTTGCGCTCGACCACCTGCTTGCATTGCGCCTCGGTCAACAGCCAGGTCGGCGGTGAAGGCGCCGGCGTCGGCAGGTCGAGATTGTGAGTGTTGTAGGAGTAGCGGATCGGCGGCCACAGCATGTAGCCGCCCTTTTCGGCAATCAGCTTCTGCAAATATGGGTCGCGGTAGTCGGCCGCAGTCTCGAAGTCGCCGCCGAATGCGGTTTCCGGATAGGTCACAAATACCGGAAAATACGACTTGCCATCGTAGCTCACGTAGAACGGCTTGTCGTTGGCGATAAACTCGGCGAACAGCGAGATCACGAATAGCCCGAGGAACAGCCAGAACGCCCAGTAGCCGCGCCGGTTGGCCTTGAAGCTCTGCCATCGACGGCGATTGAGCGGAGAAAGCGCGAGGCGATGGCGTTCCGGCGGCACGCCGAGCCCCATCGGGGTCTGCGCCGTCGTCTCCGGGACCGTGATGGTGGTGCGTTCGTCCACCTCACACCTCCCGCGTCTCAAAATCGATGCGCGGATCGACCCAGGTATAGGTGAGATCGGAGAGCAGGTTCACCAGGAGTCCCACCAGCGAAAAGATGTACAGCGTGGCGAACACCACCGCATAGTCGCGATTGAGCACGCTTTCGAAGCCGAGCAGGCCCAGACCGTCGAGCGAGAAGATGGTCTCGATCAGCAGCGAGCCGGAGAAGAAGGCGTGGACGAAGGCGCCGGGAAAGCCCGCGATCACGATCAGCATGGCGTTGCGGAAGATGTGTCCGTACAGCACCTGCCGCTCGGTGCAGCCCTTGGCACGGGCGGTGAGCACGTATTGCTTGCGGATTTCATCGAGGAACGAGTTCTTGGTCAGCAGCGTCATGGTGGCGAACGCAGCGAGCCCCATCGAGGTGATCGGCAGCACCAGATGCCAGAAATAGTCGAGCACCTTGCCGGGAAGCGACAGTTGCGCCCAGTAATCGGAGGTCAGGCCGCGCAAGGGGAAGATGTTGAAGAACGAGCCGCCGGCAAGCAGGATGATGAGCAGGATCGCGAACAGGAATCCCGGGATCGCATAGCCGACGATGATGACCCCGGAGGTCCACACGTCGAAATGCGAGCCGTCCTTGATCGCCTTGCGGATGCCGAGCGGGATCGAGATCAGGTAGGTCAGGAGCGTCAGCCAGATGCCGAGCGAGATCGAGACCGGCAGCTTCTCCTTGATGAGCTGCAGCACGCTGGTGTCGCGGAAATAGCTCTTGCCGAAGTCGAACCGCAGGTAATTCCACAGCATCAGGAAGAAGCGCTCATAGGCCGGCTTGTCAAAGCCGAACTGCTTCTCCAGGCTCTTGATGAACTCGGGATCGAGCCCCTGCGCCCCCCGGTATTTCGAGTTCACCGCCTCCATGGCCGAGGCACCGCCCGGTTGTCCGCGCGCACCGAAGTCGCCGCCGGGCGAGCCCGAGATGCGCGAGGTCGCTCCGGTATCGGAGCCGGAAAGCTGCGCGATCACGCGCTCGACCGGCCCGCCGGGAGCGAATTGCACCACCACGAACGAGACGAACATGATGCCGAACAAGGTCGGGATCATGAACAGCAAGCGGCGGATGATGTAGGCGGTCATGGCTTGGCTGCATCCGCGCGGAAACACACTGTTCCGCATGCGATGTCCGAAGGCGCGGCAATCTCGGCGCGCGCCTCTGCGGGGTCTCGTGCAAAAAATCCGCGCGGGGGGAGGCTCGTGACGTAAGCGCTCATGCGCTAGCCCCGCTGCTCGATCGCCGCCGCTTTGGCGCGATCGTACCACCAGGTTTCCGGAACGCCGCGCGCGTAGCGCGGTTTTGTCGCGGGATGGCCGAACACGTCCCAATACGCCAGCCAATGCGAAGCCTTGTACCAGTGCGGAACCCAATAGCGGCCGGCGCGGATCACGCGGTCGAGCGCCTGGCAGGCTGTCACCAGGCTTTGCCGGCTGTCGGCGGCAATGATGCGTTCGATCAGCGCATCGATCACCGGATCGGAGATGCCGGCGAGATTACGAGAGCCTTTCAGCGCAGCAGCCTGCGACGAGAAGTAACTGCGCAGCGAATCGCCGGGAGTGTTGGAGAAGCTGAAGCGCTGCACCGTGAGATCGAAGTCGAAGTCGTCGAGCCGCTTGCGGTACTGCACGGGATCGACGACGCGCAAACTGGCATCGATCCCGAGCGTGGCCAAGTTCTTGATGAAGGGCATATGGTGCGGCTGGAACGAGGGCTCGTCGATCAGGAATTCCACTCGCATCGGCTCGCCCTTGGGCGACACGCGCCTGCCGTCCTTCACCAGGCAGCCCGCCTGCTGCAGCAAGGCGCTGCCCTTGCGCAGGAGCGCGCGATCCTGGCCCGATCCGTCGGACACCGGCGGCACGAACGGCTCGCCGAACACCTCGTCGTCAACCTTACCACGAAACGGCTCGAGCAAGGCGAGTTCGTCGGCGCCCGGCTTGCCCTTGGCCATCATATTGGAGTTCTGGAATACGGAATGGGTGCGCTCGTAGGCGCCATACATGATGGTCTTGTTGGTCCACTCGAAATCGAACGCATCGACGAAGGCTTCGCGCACCCGCTTATCCTTGAATGCTTCGCGGCGGGTGTTGAAGAACCAACCCTGCGCACCCGAGGGCGTATCGTCGGGGATGACGTCGCGTTTGACGCGGCCCTCGCGCAACGCCGGAAAGTCGTAACGCGTGGCCCAGATGCGCGACGTGAACTCCTCGCGGAACAAGTAGCTTTTGCCGGTAAAGCCCTCGAAGGCGACGTCGCGATCGCGGTAGAATTCGTAGCGCACAACGTCGAAATTGTTGGTCCCGCGCATCACGGGCAGGTCGGCGCCCCACCACTCCTTGACGCGCTCGTATTCGATGTAGCGGCCGGGCTCGAAGCGGCCCACCTTGTACGGGCCGCTGCCGAGCGGGGGCTCGAGAGTGGTCTCGTCGAATGCGTGGTTCGAATAGTAGGCGCGCGAGAAGATCGGCAGCCCGGCCACGAACAGCGGCACGTCGCGCGCGCGCTGCGGCGCAAAGCTCGCCACCACGGTGGCCCCGTCGGACGCTTCCGCGCCCGCGAAGTCGCGCAGCAGCTGCTGGGCAATAGGGTGGCCCTTCTCCTTCAGGATGTTCAGCGAGAATGCAACATCGTGCGCGCTCAGGGCGCTGCCGTCATGGAACGTGACCCCGGGCCGGATCAGAAACCGGTAGGTGAGCCCGTCGGGGGAAATCTGCACGGCGCGGGCGGCCAGCCCGTACATCGCGTCGGGCTCGTCCTCGGCGCGCGCCATCAGGCTGGCGAAGGTGAGCTCCATGCCCTGGGCGGCGTCGCCTTTGAGAATGAAGCTGTTGAGCGAATTGAAGGTGAGGAAATTCTGGTTGAACAGCACCGTTGGCCCGAGTTGGGAAAACGCGCCGCCTTTGGGGGCATTCGGGTCGACGTAATCGAAGTGCCGGAATTCGGGCGGATATTTGAGGTCTCCGAACGCCGATATCCCGTGCCGCTCAGGCTCGTGCGCCGCGCCCGGCGCGACCACCATGGCGCCCGCCGCAGCGGCTGCGAGTGCCAGCGTGTCGCGGCGCGTGAGCGCGCGGGCCGATTTGCTCACTGACGGGTCCCTATTCTCGCAGCCTTCTCCGCGTCCCACCACCACAGGGTCGGAAATGCCGAGGCGCCGTATTTCGGCAGCGGATCGGGCCGGCCGAAGCGGTCCCAGCGCGCAGTGCGGGACTTATCGGTGGTGAACTGCGGCACGACGTAGTAGTTCCACAGCAGCACGCGGTCGAGCGCCTTGGTCGTGGCGACGAGCTCGGCGCGATTTTTGGCGAAGATGATGCGCTCGATCAACGCGTCGACCGCCGGATTCTTGATGCCGACATAGTTGCGCGACCCAGGCGTATCGGCGGCCTGCGAGCTCCAGAAATCGCGCTGCTCGTTGCCGGGTGAGAGCGATTCCGGCCAGGAGGCGATGATGATGTCGAAATCCCAGCTGCGCAGGCGGTTCTCGTATTGCGGATCGTCGACCGTGCGCACGCTCACCCCGATGCCGAGCCGCTCGAGCGATGGCTTGTAGAACAGGATGAAGCGCTCCACGTTGGGATCGTCGGTGAGGACTTCCACGCTCATGGCTTCGCCGGTCTTGGCGTTGACCAGCTTCTGGCCGCGGATCTCGTATCCGGCCGCCTTCAGCAAGCGCACTCCCTCGCGCAGATTGCTGCGCACATTTTCCGGACTGCCGCCGACCGGATTGGTGTAGGGCGTGGTGAACACTTCCGCCGGCACCTGCTGGCGGACGGTTTCCAGGATGGCGAGCTCCTGCCCTTGCGGCAGACCCGACGATGCCAGTTCGGTGCCGTCGAAATAGCTGTTGATCCGTTTGTAGAGGCCGAAGAACAACTGCTTGTTCATTTCCTCGAAGTCGAACGCGAAGTTGAACGCGCGCCGCACCCGCGGATCCTTGAACTTGTCGCGCCTGGTGTTGAAGGCGAAGCCCTGCATGATCCCGCGGTCGCGCTGGGGAAATTCCTCGAGCACGACCCGCTGATCGCGGGCTGCCGGAAAATCGTATGCGGTCGCCCAGTTCTTGGCGCTGTTCTCGGTCCGCCAGTCCACGTGATCGGCCTTGAACGCCTCGATCGCGACGGTGGTGTCGCGGAAATATTCGAACCGCATCTCGTCGAAATTGTCACGGCCGATATTGACGTTGAGATCCTTGCCCCAGTAGTCCTTCACCCGCTCGTAGACCACGGTGCGGCCGGGCACGAACTCCTTGATGCGATAGGCGCCGTTGCCGAGCGGCGGCTCGAGCGTCGTGGCCGCGATGTCACGCTTCTTGCCCGAGCCATCGGGCGCTTCCCACCAATGCCTCGGCAGCACGTTGAGTTGTCCGAGGATCACCGGCATTTCCCGGTTGCCAGGCGCGTCGAACACGAAAGTGACTTCGCGCTCGCCGGTGTTCTCCACCTTCGTGACGTGCCGATAGTACGCAGCGCTGAAGGGATTGTGCTTCTTGAAAGCCTCGAAAGAAAAGATCACGTCCTCGGCGGTGACCGGCCTGCCATCGTGATGGCGCGCCTCGGCGCGCAGACGGAACGTGGCGGACGAGAAATCGGCCGGGTGGCTGACCGCTTCGGCGATCAGGCCGTAATCCGTGGATACTTCGTCGAGCGACGGCACCATCAAGGTGTCGGAGAGCAGCCCCGTGCCCATGGCGATCGAACCCTTGAGCCCGGCCACCACCTCGTTGAAATTATCGAAGGTGCCGAGGGCGATCAGACGGACGGTGCCGCCTTTCGGCGCACCGGCGTTGACGTAGTCGAAATGCTTGAAGCCGGCGGGGTATTTGAGCTCCCCGAACAGCGAAAGCCCGTGCCGCCAGTTAGGCTCGGAACCGGTCGCTTGCGCGCGTGCGGGGCCGGCCAGGAAGGGCGGCGTGATCCGATCGAGCAGGGGAGATAACGCAAGCAGGCCGGCACGAAATACGGATCGACGGGTGAGGCGCAAGGCAAACCTCCGGAGCGACGAGGCCAGGCTAGTGTCGCGCGATTATGTCCCATTTTGGAGGGCCGGGCACCGACATGTGCGCGGCCACACCATCACTTTACAGCTAGGGCGCGGGCGCACCCCGCGCCAGCGCGCCGTTCGGACTACGGGCGTTCATTACGAAACGTTAAAGAGACGCTGCCGCGCCGAGGCAGCCCAGGGCGCCGCGAGTCGCGTCACTGCGCCTTCGGTGCAGGCTGCCCCTCACCTTGCGCCGGCTGCCCCTCGGCCGCTTTCGGCAGCGGCGCCGGGTTGTCAGAGAGCGTGTTGAGATAGGCAATGACGTCCGCGCGTTCGGCCTCGCGCGGGATGCCCGCGAACGTCATGAGCGTGCCGGGAACATACCCCCGCGGATTAGCGATGAATTGGTTGAGGTCGTCGAGGGTCCAGTCGCCACCCTTGGCCTTCATCGCCGCCGAGTAATTGAAGCCGGGATGCGAGCCCTTCGGCCGGCCGACCACGCCCCATAGATTGGGGCCGATGAGATTGGGTCCGCCCTTGGCGAAGTTGTGGCAGGCCGTGCATTTCTTGGCCGAGCTCTCCCCCTTGCTGACGCTGGCCTTGGCGAGCAACTGCTCGATCGGAACCTCCTTCTCCTGCTCGGCGGGTTTGGCGCCGCCGCCCGGCTGCTGCTCGGGCACGGCGATCTCGTATCCGGGCTTGGCCGGCTTCACCGGAGCAAAAATGGCGCCGGCGGCGATGTTGACCGCCAGCAAAGCAAGACAAGTGCCAAGGATGGCACCGAGAATTTTGTTCAGTTCAAAGGAGTCCATCGCCACAGCGCTCGCATGGGACGCAAGAAATCGAAGGGGGAGCACCGGCCTGCAGGCCGCCGCGGGGTTGCGGCGGCGCACAAATAGCCGGTTTGCCTGCCGGCTGGCAACCCGTATAACCGCAAGCCCGCGAGACATTTACCAGCAGGTCACCGGCCGGCCCAGGCGCAGCGATGGCCGACATCCTCATCGTCATCCCGGCCCGCATGGCCTCGGTGCGGCTTCCCGGCAAACCGCTCGCCGACATTGGCGGCGAGCCCATGGTGGTCCACGTCATGCGCCGGGCGCAGGCGGCGCGGCTCGGCCGGGTTGTCGTTGCGACCGATTCGGAGGTGATCGCGGCCGCCGTGGAGAAGGCTGGCGGGCGCGCGGTGATGACGCGCGGTGATCACGTCTCCGGCTCCGACCGGGTGTTCGAAGCAGCCGAAAGGGAAGACCCGCGGCGGCGGGCCGGCACGGTGGTCAATGTCCAGGGTGATCTGCCCACGCTCGCACCAGCGGACATCGCCGCCGCGGTCGGCCCCTTGCAAGACCCAGCGGTCGACATCGCCACCTTGGCGGCGGAGATCAGCCGGCCGCAGGAGCGCGACGATCCCAACGTGGTGAAGGTCGTCGGCACGCCCGTTGCGCCGCGCCGGTTGCGGACGCTCTACTTTACCCGCGCGCCGGCGCCGGCCGGGGAAGGCCCGCTCTATCACCACATCGGGCTTTACGCCTTTCGTCGCGCCGCGCTCGCGCGTTTCGTCGCGCTTCCCCCCTCCCCCCTCGAACAGCGCGAGAAGCTCGAGCAGCTGCGCGCGCTGGAGGCGGGAATGCGCATCGATGCGACCGTCGTCGACGGCGTGCCGCTCGGCGTCGACACCGCCGAGGACCTGGAGCGGGCGCGCGCGATCCTGACCCGCGGCCGTTGACTTCGAACCGCGGCGTGCGTAGCGAACCTGCATGACGGCGGCCAAAAAGATCGTCTTCCAAGGCGAGCCGGGAGCAAATTCCCACCTCGCCTCGCGCGAGGTCTATCCCGACTACGAGCCGGTGGCATGCGCGACGTTCGAGGACGCCTTCGCCGCGATCAGCACCGGCGAGGCCGCGCTCGGCATGATCCCGATCGAGAACTCGGTGGCGGGCCGGGTGGCGGACATCCACCACCTCATGCCGCATTCGGGGCTGCACATCGTCGGCGAGCATTTCATGCCGGTGCGGCACCAACTGATGGCGCCGAAGGGCGCGGCGCTCGCGGACATCAAGACGGTAGAAAGCCACGTCCATGCGCTCGGGCAATGCCGCAAGGCAATCCGCAGGCTGGGGGTCAGAGCGATCGTCGCCGCCGATACCGCCGGCTCGGCGCGCGAGGTCGCAGAAGCCGGCGACCGCACCCGCGCCGCCATCGCCTCGCGCCTGGCCGCGGAAATCTACGGCCTCGACATCCTGGCACGGGATATCGAGGATGAAGACCACAACACTACGCGCTTCATCGTGCTCTCGCGCGCGGCGCAATGGGCCAAGAACAATGAAGGCCCCGTCATCACGACTTTCCTGTTCCGCGTGCGCAACGTGCCGGCGGCGCTCTACAAGGCGCTGGGCGGTTTCGCCACCAACGGCGTCAATATGACCAAGCTCGAGAGCTACATGATCGAAGGCAATTTCTTCGCCACCCAGTTCTACGCGGACGTCGAGGGCCATCCGGAGGACCGCAACCTGGTATTCGCCTTCGAGGAGCTCGCATTCTATTCCAAGGAGATGAAGATCCTCGGCGTCTATCCGGCGCACCCGTTCCGCGCAAGCTTCGAGGAGGCGCGGCAATAGCGGCCGGTTCAACAGCCGCGCCGGGCGGCTTCGGCAAGGCGCGCTGGCCCCGGCTCCGGGACAAATGGGCTACGGCTTCGGACGACGTCGGAGGCGCAATGTCGCCGCGGCGCGCACGCGGCGGCGCGCTTGTCGAGTGCGGGCCGATCGAGCAAGGAGGAGCCGGTCCTCGGGCGCATGCCCGCACTCGCCTCGTCGCAACCGGCCGGCAGGGCTGCTCCCTCCCGCCATCGCCCGATCGCCTGCCCGTAGACCACATATTCGATCTCCGAGCGGCTGAGCCCGATGTCCTTGAGCGCGCGATCGTCGAGCGCGGCAAGCTCGCGCACCGCGGCCCGGCGTTCGCGGCGTGCAGTGTAGGCCCCCCACCAGCGGCGGGGCACGCCGGCGAGGAAGCCGGCAGCCAAGTGAGCTGCCTCACGCGCACCGTTCCCGGCCGCTCGCAGCCAAGCGATCCCGTTCCTGAGCAGGTCGCGCAGCGCCCGCGTGCGCGCCGCACGCGCTTGGCTTTCGATGCGGCCGCGCAGCTCGAACCATTGCTCGGGCGTCAAGTTGCCGTAGTCGAAATCACCTTGCTCGATCGGGCCCATGGTCTCTCTCCATTGCGGTCTTGGCCGGGGGCTTTACGCCCGGTCGATCATCGCGTAAAATGAATAATTATGATGTTTTACATCTTGGATCGAGAACGATGGACCTTGCCGACCTGCACATCTTCCGCTCCGTAGTTCACGCCGGCGGGATCACGCGCGCGGCTGAAAAGCTCAACCGGGTGCAATCCAACGTGACCACGCGCGTGCGCCAGCTCGAAAGCGAGCTCGGCGTCGAGCTCTTCATCCGCGAAGGCAAGCGGCTGCATCTCTCGCCCGCGGGCACGCTGCTGCTCGACTATGCCGACCGGCTGCTCGAGCTCGCACAACAGGCGCGCGAGGCCGTGCACGACGCCACCCCGCGCGGGCTGTTGCGTCTCGGAACCGGAGAATCCACCGCCGCCATGCGGCTGCCCGTTCCGATCAACGAGTACCTGGCGCGCTATCCCGACGTGACCTTGGAGCTGCGCACCGGCAATACCAAGACGCTCGCGGCCGCGGTGCTGACGGGAGATCTGGACGCGGCGCTTGCGCCCGAGCCGGTGGCGGATGCACCGTTCGAAAAGGTGCGGGTCTACGAGGAGGAAATGGTCGTCGTCGCCGCCCGCAATCACCCGCCGATCAAATCACCGCGCGATGCCAGGACGCGAACCGTGCTCGCCTTCGAGTCCGGCTGCGCCTATCGCCAGCGGCTCGAGGATTGGTTCGCCCATCACGGTGAGATGCCCGACCGCATCGTCGAGATCAGCTCCTACCACGCGATGCTGGGATGCGCGGTCGCGGGCATGGGTATCTCGCTGTTACCGCGCAACGTGCTGACGACCTTTCCCGACGCCAAGCTTTTGAGCGTGCATGCGCTGCCGCCGGGCCTCGATCGCGCCGCCACGGTGCTGATCTGGCGCAAGGGCACGCTGTCGCCGAAGATCCGCGCGCTGCTCGATATCCTGGTGGCGCATTCCGATTTGCAGCCGGCGCCGCACGCGGCCCGCAGGAATGGGCGCGGCTCCAAAGCCCGGAGCAACGGCCGCGCCCGTTTGTAGTCTGGATCTGGACGCCGGGAGATGCCGCGCCTGTGATCGGCGGGCTGATCGGCGGTCAAGCGCCTTTGGCCGATTCATTCGCCACTCGCGTGGCTCGCTCAGATGGTCTGATTGTATTCGCCGACCTCGGGATGTGTGCGCAGCACGCCGTCGAGCGCCTTGAACATGTCGCGCATGCGCGCCTCGGAGACCGGGCTCTCGACCACCACCGCCAGCTCCGGCTTATTGGAGGAGGCGCGTACCAGGCCCCAGGTGCCGTCCGCCACCGTGACGCGCACACCGTTCACCGTCACCAAGTCGCGGATCGGCTGGCCCGCCACCGCCTCGCCGGCGGTGTGGGCGCGCTCGAAGTGCTTCACGACCTCATCGACCACCCGGTATTTGACCTCGTCAGCACAATGCGGCGACATCGTCGGCGAGGACCACGTCTTGGGCAACGCGCGCCGGAGGTCGGCCATGCTCTTTGCGGGATTGCGGTCGAGCATGTCGCAGATTGCTAGCGCGAAGACGAGGCCGTCGTCGTAGCCGCGTCCGAGCGGCTCATTGAAGAAGAAATGCCCGGACTTCTCGAAGCCGGCGACCGCGCCGATCTCGTTGACCCGCCGCTTCATGTAGGAGTGTCCGGTCTTCCAGTAGTCGGTCTTGGCGCCATTCGCCCGCAGCACCGGATCGGTCATGAACAGGCCGGTCGACTTCACGTCGGCGACGAAGCTCGCACCCTTGTGCTGGGTGGAGATGTCGCGCGCCAGCATGACCCCGACCTTGTCGGCGAAGATCTCCTCCCCCTCGTTATCGACCACGCCGCAGCGGTCGCCGTCACCGTCGAAGCCGAGCGCCACGTCAGCCTGCACACGCCGCACCTCGTCGCGCATGGCATGCAGCATCTTCATGTCCTCGGTGTTGGGATTGTATTTCGGGAAGGTGTAGTCGAGCTCGCAGTCGAGCGGCACGACTTCGCAGCCCACCGCCGCAAGCACCTTCGGCGCGAACGCCCCGGCGGTGCCGTTGCCGCAGGCGCAGACGACCTTGAGCTGGCGCTTGAGCTTGGCCCGGCGGGTGAGGTCGGCGGTGTAGCGGGCGGGGAAGTTTTCGACGAAGCGGTAGGAGCCGCCCCCGGGCATCTCGAAACGGGCCGCGAGCACGATCTCCTTGAGACGAGTCATCTCGTCCGGGCCGAAGGTGAGCGGGCGATGCGCCCCCATCTTCACCCCGGTCCAGCCGTTGTCGTTGTGCGAAGCCGTCACCATCGCCACACAGGGAATATCGAGCTCGAACTGGGCGAAATAGGCCATCGGCGTGAGCGCGAGCCCGATGTCATAGACTTTGCATCCAGTGGCGAGGAGGCCGGAGACCAGAGCGGTCTTGACCGAGGCGGAATAGGCCCGAAAATCGTGCCCGGTGACGATTTCGGGCGCCACGCCAAGCTCGCGGATGAGGGTGCCGAGGCCGAGCCCGAGCGCCTGCACGCCCATCAAGTTGATTTCCGAGCCCAAGAGCCAGCGCGCGTCGTACTCGCGAAAGCCAGTGGGCTTCACCAGCGGCTCGGATTCGAACGCGTAGGTATTGGGCGTGAGCACGGGCTTGGGCTTGGGAAACATCATGAATTCTCAAATCATGACCTGCTGAGAGACCAAACGGCAGTCCCCATAGCGCGGCCGCCGAAGCAGGAAAAGCCGATTGGGGCCTGATGGTTCCTTGCTGCCTCAGGCGCGGCCCATCGGCAACGGGCTGCGCTCGGCAAGCTCCATCTGGCGGTAGGCGAGCTCCTCCATCAGCCGCCCGCGCACATCGCGATGTCCGGGATCCTCGAACAGGTTGTCCATCTCGTGCGGGTCGTTGGCGAGATCGTAGAGCTCGCCCCAAGGGTCCTCATGGGCGATGGTCATGCGCCAGCGCGGGGTCACCAGCGTGCGCATGCGCGACGGTGCGGCAAAACCGAGCGCGGCGCGCTGCTGATCGTCCTCGATCACGATTGATTCGCGCGCCGGCGCGAGTGCCTCTCCGGCGATCGCCGGCAGCAGGCTCATGCCCTGGATGCCGTTGTAGGGCTGCACGTGCGCGCGGCCGAGGATGGTGCCCGCGATGTCGAGCGTGCCCGCGAGCGCATCGGTGATGCGCGACGGCCGCTCGCCGGGCTCGGCCCATATGAAGGGTACGCGCGTGATCCCCTCGTAGTGGGCAGGGCCCTTGAGCAGCAGCCGGTGGTCGCCGAGGAAATCGCCGTGATCAGTGGTGAAGATTACCACGGTGTCGTCGGCCAACCGGAGCGCAGCAAGCCGCGTAAGCACGCGGCCGACCGCGTCGTCGATCATCGCGATCATGCCGCAGCTCAGCGCCATCGCCTCGCACGCCTCGCGCTCGTCGACTGCAAAGGCGGCCTGCTCGGTGACCACGGCCCGGCCGCTTGCGCGCTGCGCCAGCGCCCAGACGACCGACCGCGCCAGCGGACGATTGCCATGATGAAAGCTCGGGGGCAGCGCCATGTCCTGCGGACGGTACATCGACCAGTAGCGGCCGGGCGGGGTGAAGGGATGATGGGGGTCTGGAAATGACGCCATCAGGAAGAACGGCCGGCCGCGACCTCCAGCGGCGTAGCGGTCGAGCCACTCGCAGCTTTTCTCGGCGATATAGGCGGTTGGATAAAGCTCCTCCGGGATCGGGGTGCGGAAGGCCTGCGGACAGACGTAATCGTGCGGCAGCTGGTTCTTGCGCTCGCGCAGCGCGTCGGCGTCTGCGCGTTGCGCCTTGAGCCAAACGTAATAGTGACCGCCGACGTGATCGCCGTGGGCGGTACACAGATCGACGTGCTCGAAGCCGTAGAACGGCAGTTGCATCGCGAACTCGCGGCCCGCCTGCCAGCGAGCGGGATGCTCCTGGTCGTAACGCCCTCCGGACGCCATTGGCTTTCTCGCCTCGGCGAATTCGGGGCCGAGTACCTCGTCGCCAGCTCGCGGCGGGGGACGTGTGAGCAATGCCGGGCCGTCGGTGAAGTTCTGCAGATGGCTCTTCCCGACGAGCGCGGTGGCATACCCGCCGGCGCGCAAGGCATCGACGAACGTGTTGGAGCCGAGCGATAGCGGCGCGCCGTTGCTGCGCACGCCGTGCACCGAGGGCATGCGCCCGGTCATCAGGGTGGCGCGGTTGGGCATGCAGACCGGCGTCGCCACGTAGAACCGCGTGAAACGCGTGCCGCGCGCGGCGATCGCGTCGATGTTCGGCGTCTTCAGCACGGGATGGCCGTAGCAGCCGAGGTAATCGGCGCGATGCTGATCGGTGATGAAGAGCAGGAAATTCGGCCGCCTTGGCACCCGTCACCTCACAGCCGGACTGGCGACCCTACAAGACACGCAATCCGATACCGCCGTCAAATGGTCGCGGCGGCTATCCGGTCGCGCGATGGCGGGCGCGCCTCGCTCAGGGCGGGCGTGGCTTGGCGCGGCGGGTGGGTGCCGCGCGCAGCGGATCGTCGGGCCAGGGATGGCGCGGGTAGCGGCCCTTCATCTCAGACTTCACCGCGGCATAGCTGCCGCGCCAGAACCCGGGCAGGTCGCGGGTCACCTGCACCGGCCGCTGTGCCGGCGACAGGAGCTCGAGCACCAGCGGCACCCGTCCGGCGGCCACCGCCGGATGCTGATCGAGACCGAACAACTCCTGCAGGCGGATTGCAAGCTTCGGTCCCTCCTCCGCCTCGTAGTCGATTGCAACCGAAGAGCCCGAAGGCGCGGAGAAATGGGTGGGAGCCTCGATCTCGAGCCGCCGGCGGAGCTGCCACGGCAGCAGCGCGTGCAGCGCCTGGGCGAGCTCGTCGCTGGTCAGCTCGGCGAGCGCGGTCTTGCCGGCAAGCGCCGGCGCAAGCCAGTCGGTGGCGCTCGCCGCCAGCGCCGCGTCCGCGAGGTCGGGCCACTCATCTCCTTCGGCACGGCGCAAGAACATCGCACGGCCGCGCCATTGCCGTAGCGATTTCGTCCACGGCAGCCGGTCGATGCCAAGCCGGGCGACGGCTTGCGCGAGCGTGCGCGCGGTCTCCTCGCTGGGAACGACCTTGCTGGGCTGCTCGGCCAGGATAATTGCACCGAGCCGGCGCAGGCGCCGCCCGCGCAGCGTAGCGCTCGCCTCGTCGAAGGCGACCTCATCACGGCTCTCGATGCGCGCGGAGAACTGCGCTTCGATCTCGGCCGGCGTCAGCGGCACCGCCAGCACGATACGGCTCTGTGCCGCGGTCCCGGCGATCTCGGCCACGGCGAGGAAAACCTCGCGTGCCAGCGGCGAGGTCGGCTCTACGCTCGCGCCGCGGCCATTGGCCAACAGGAAGCCACGCCCGGCGCCGCGACTCTTCGCGATCCGGTCAGGATAGGCCAGCGACAGCAGCGCGCCGGGCGAGCGGGCTTTTTCTGCTTGCGCGGGGGCAGCCGTATCGCCGGCGGATTTGCGTCCTCTGAAGACGGGTGCAGACCGTTCGGATGGCAGCAAGGCCGCGTCGGCAATCTGCGCCCATCTTCGCACCATGCCGCGCGCATCTTCCGCGCGCCGCGAGCGGTCGCGGCGCAGCTCATCGAGGCGATGGCGGAGATCGATGTCGTTCCCGCCGAGTCCGCGCTCGGTCAGCAGGACGGCAATCTCAGCAGCACGCCGCGCGGCCCCGGCCGCTGCGGCGGCGGTCACCATGCGCGCGAGGCGCGGCGGCAGCGGCAGGTCGCGCAGTGTGCGGCCTCGTTGCGTGATGCGGCCGTCGCCATCAATGGCGCCGAGCTCGGCGAGCAGGGCCCGCGCCTCGGCCAGCGCCGGCGCCGGCGGCGGATCGAGGAAGGCGAGCGAGCGGGGCTCGGTAACTCCCCAGTGGGCGAGATCAAGCACCAAGCCGGATAAATCGGCGGCCAGGATCTCCGGGCGGTTGGCCGGCTCGAGCGCGGCGGTCTGCGGCTCGTCCCACAGGCGATAACAGACGCCCGGCTCGATGCGTCCCGCGCGACCGCGCCGCTGATCGGCGGAGGCTCGCGACGCCCGTACTGTTTCCAGCCTGGTCAGCCCCACATCCGGCTCGTAGCGCGGCACGCGCGCGAGCCCGCTATCGATCACCACGCGCACGCCTTCGATCGTGAGCGAAGTCTCGGCGATCGAGGTCGCGAGCACGACCTTGCGCCGGCCCGGCGGCGCCGGCGCGATCGCCCGATCCTGTGCGTCGGATTCGAGCGCGCCGAAGAGCGGGACGATGTCGACCAACGGGTCTGAAACTCGCTCGCGCAACAGGCTCTCAGTGCGGCGGATCTCGCCCGCGCCGGGGAGAAACACGAGCAAAGATCCGCTCTCCCCGCGCAAGGCGCGCAACGCGGCTTCCGCGACCTGCCGTTCGATCGGGGCGCGCACGTCCCGGCCCAGATAGCGGGTCTCCACCGGAAAGGCACGTCCGCGGCTTTCGATCACCGGCGCACCGCCCAGCAGTTTCCCGACTAGCGCGCCGTCGAGCGTCGCCGACATCACCAGCAGCTTGAGATCGTCACGCAGGCCCTGCTGCGCATCGCGGGCCAGCGCCAAGCCGAGATCCGCGTCGAGGGAGCGCTCGTGGAACTCGTCGAACAGGACGGCGGCGACGCCAGCCAGCCCGGGATCATCCAGAATGAGCCGCGTGAACACGCCTTCGGTCACCACCTCGATGCGCGTCGCAGGCGAGACCTTCGAGCCGAAACGGACGCGGTAGCCGACGCTTGCGCCTACCGCCTCGCCCAAGGTCGTCGCCATGCGCGCGGCCGCGGCCCGCGCGGCGAGCCGGCGCGGCTCCAGCACCAAGAGCTTCTTTCCGGCGGCCCAGGGCTCGGCGGCGAGGACCAGCGGCACGCGCGTGCTCTTGCCGGCCCCCGGCGGGGCAACCAAGACCGCAGCGTTGCTGGCGCGCAAGGCGGCGGTCAGGTCCGGCAGCGCCGCATCGATCGGAAGCGCGGGTGCGTGCTCGCTCATGAGCGCCATTCTGCAGAGTTCTGCCTGCGGACTACGACGGCTGGCGAAGACAAGTGCATAGCGCGGCCGAGGCGGTGGCGAAATTGCCCTTCAAGTGTTAAGTCGGGCCCATGCCAGCCAAAGCCGCAAAGCGCGCCGACAGCGCCACGGGTCTCGAATCCGCCGTGCGGGCGCGGCCACCCAAGAAGGGCGACCACGTCTTTCTGGTCGACGGCTCCTCCTACATCTTCCGCGCCTACCACGCGCTGCCGCCGCTCACCCGCAAGTCGGACGGCCTCCAGGTCAATGCCGTGCTCGGCTTCTGCAACATGCTGTGGAAGCTCATGCGCGACATGAAACCGGAGGAGCGGCCGACCCACTTGGCCGTCGTCTTCGACAAGTCCGAGCCCACCTTCCGCAACGAAATGTACGCCGAGTACAAGTCCAACCGGACCGAGCCGCCCGACGATCTGCGCCCGCAATTCGCCCTCATCCGCGAGGCAGTGCGCGCCTTCGACCTCCCGTGCCTGGAGCAGGCGGGCTTCGAAGCCGACGACCTGATCGCGACCTATGTGCGTGAAGCCTGCGAAGCCGGCGCGAGCGCGACCATCGTGGCCTCCGACAAGGACCTGATGCAGCTCGTGAGCGACTGCGTGGTCATGTACGACACGATGAAGGACCGAAAGATCGGCATCCCCCAGGTGATCGAGAAGTTCGGCGTGCCGCCGGCCAAGGTGATCGAGGTGCAGGCATTGATCGGCGATTCGACCGACAACGTCCCAGGTGTGCCCGGCATCGGCGTGAAAACCGCCGCGCAGCTCATCGGCGAATATGGCGACCTCGAAACCCTGCTGGCGCGCGCCGGCGAGATCAAGCAGGAGAAACGCCGCCAGGCGTTGATCGACAATGCGGAAAATGCGCGGCTCTCGAAGAAGCTCGTCACGCTCGACGATCACGTGGCGCTCGAGGTGCCGATCGCAGACCTAGCGGTGCACGACCCCGACTACAAGCGCCTGGTCGCGTTTCTCAAGGCGATGGAGTTCAGCGCGCTGACGCGCCGGGTGGCCGAGTACGCCAACCTCGACCCGACGCAGGTCGAGGCTGACGGCAAGCTCAGGGGCAGCGCCGTCTCCTCCGTGCAAGCGATCGGTGAGCGGCGCCGCTCGGCGCCGGACGTCACGCCAGCCCCGGCGCAGCAAGGTTCGCTGCCGCTGGCATTCTCCGGCGACAGCATACCGGTTCCGCGGCGGGCGGCCGCGCCGCCGACGCAGGAGGCGTTCACGCCGCAGGCGCTGGCGGCGGCGCGCGCCGAGGCCGCGCGCAACGCCAAGGTCGATCGCTCGCGCTACGAGACGGTGCGCAGCCTCGAGCGGCTCAACAGCTGGATCTCGCGCGCCCGCGACGTCGGCGTAGTCGCACTCGATACCCAGACCACCAGTCTCGACCCGATGCAGGCCGGGCTGTGCGGCTTCTCACTCGCGCTCGCGGCGAACGAGGCCTGCTACGTCCCACTCGCCCATCGCACGGCCGGCGACGGCGGCAGCGGCGGGTTGTTCGCCGGGCCGATCGCGCCGGACCAGCTCGAGGAGCATGCGGCGCTCGCGGCCGTCAGGCCGCTGCTGGAGGATCCGGGCGTCCTCAAGGTCGGCAACGACCTGAAATACGACCTGCAGATTTTTGCCCTGCGCGGGATCGAGCTCAACGCCTACGACGACACCATGCTGATGTCCTACGTGCTTGATGCGGGGCGCGGCGATCACGCGATCGAGGCGTTGTCGAGGCGCTACTGCGAGCACGACACGGTCGAGTTGAATGCCATCACCGGATCGGGGAAAGCACGCGTCACGTTCGACTGCGCCGCGATTGACAAGGCCACGCAATATGCCGCCGAGCGGGCCGACATGGCGCTGCGGCTCTGGCAGGTACTCAAGCCGCGGCTGGCCGCCGAGCACACCGCCACAGTCTACGAGACGCTGGAGCGCCCCTTGGTGCCGGTGCTCGCGCGCATGGAGCGGCGCGGCATCTCGATCGATCGGGACGTGCTGTCGCGGCTGTCGGGAGAATTCGCGCAGCGTGCGGGCGCGCTCGAGGCCGAGATCCAGGCGCTGGCCGGCGAGCCGCTCAATCCGGGCAGCCCGAAGCAACTCGGCGACATCCTGTTCGGCAAGCTCGGGCTTCCCGGCGGCACCAAGACCAAGACTGGCCAATGGTCGACCGGCGCCCGCGTCCTCGACGATCTCGCCGAGCAGGGCCACCCGTTGCCGGGAAAAATTCTCGACTGGCGGCAGGTCACCAAGCTCAAGTCGACCTATACCGACGCGCTGCCGGGCTACGTCAACACCCGCACCCACCGTGTCCACACCAGCTACGCGCTCGCGGCCACGCCAACCGGGCGCCTGTCGTCGTCCGAGCCCAACCTGCAGAACATTCCAGTCCGCAACGAGGAGGGCCGCAAGATCAGGCGCGCCTTCATTGCGAGCGCAGGCAACAAGCTGGTCTCCGCCGACTACTCGCAGATCGAGCTGCGGCTTTTGGCCGAGATCGCCGACATCGCATCGCTGAAACAAGCCTTCCGCGACGGCCTCGACATCCATGCCATGACCGCCTCGGAAATGTTCGGCGTGCCGGTCAAGGGTATGCCAGGGGAAATCCGCCGTCGCGCCAAAGCGATCAATTTCGGCATCATCTACGGCATCTCCGCCTTCGGTCTTGCCAATCAGCTCGGCATCGAGCGCGAGGAAGCCGGCGCCTATATCCGCAAGTATTTCGAACGCTTCCCCGGCATCCGCGACTACATGGAGGAAACCAAGACCTTCGCCAAGAAGAACGGCTACGTGCTCACTCTGTTCAATCGCAAGTGCCACTATCCCGAAATCGCGCATTCGAACGCGTCGATCCGCGCTTTCAACGAGCGCGCCGCCATCAATGCGCGGCTGCAGGGCACCGCCGCCGACATCATCCGGCGGGCCATGGTGCGCATGGACGCCGCGCTCGCCAAGGCGAAGCTCTCGGCGCAGATGCTGCTGCAGGTGCACGACGAGCTCGTGTTCGAGGTTCCGGAAGACGAGGTGGCAGCCACCCTGCCGGTAGTGCAGAAGGTCATGGAACAATCGCCGCTGCCGGCGCTCTCGTTGTCCGTGCCGCTCGCGGTCGAGGCGCGCTCCGCGAGCAACTGGGACGAGGCCCATTGAGAGATGATCGCTGCCGCATCATTGCGGGGCTCGGCCGAAGCGCGGGCCCGGCATCCATAGCAACGCAGCCTCCAATACCTCCAATCCGGTCCTCACGCAGGATTTTGGTCATCGAAACTTCGGCTATTGCCGGTGTCGTCCGCCCGCCCGGCATGACGAGAAGCCGCATTTGAGCCGATGACAGGACGTTGCATAAGCCAATGATGCGACGAGCCATCCTGACATTGCTCCCCGCGGCCTTTGCGCTCCTCGCAACCCCGGCGCATGCCGCTGTCACGCTCGATGGTGCGGCGATGCGCTGGCCATGGGCGCTGCCCTTCGTCGGCATCCTGCTCACGATCGCGACGGGTCCGGTGCTGTTTCCCCGTCTCTGGCACCATCATTACGGCAAGCTTGCTTTGGCATGGAGCGTGCTCACGCTGGCGCCGTTGGCCGTCTTCTACGGTGCATCGAGCGCGGTCGCGGCATTGGTGCACGCCGTGCTCGCGGAATATCTCAGCTTTATCGTCCTGTTATTTGCCCTTTACGTGGTCGCCGGCGGAATCCTGGTTACTGGCAACCTGCGGGGCACGCCCCTGGTCAACACCGGCATGCTGGCATTCGGAACCCTGATCGCGAGCGTGGTCGGCACCACCGGCGCGGCCATGATCCTCGTTCGCCCCCTCATCCACGCCAACGCGGCGCGCCTCCATAATGTCCACGTGATTGTGTTCTTTATCTTCCTCGTCGCCAATATCGGGGGCGCGCTATCGCCGCTCGGCGACCCGCCGCTGTTCGTCGGCTTCCTGCACGGGGTCGACTTCTTCTGGCCGGCGCGGAACCTATGGTCGCAGACCGCCCTGGTCGCGGGATTGGTGCTGGCGGCGTTCCTCGTCCTCGAGCTCTGGCACCATCGCAACGACCGGCGGGTCACGACGGTCGGCGAAGACACCCCGCCGGCGAAGCTCCGCCTCAGCGGTGGCATCAATCTCTTGCTGATCGCCGGGATCATCGCCGCCATCCTCGCCTCCGCGAGCTGGCAGCCTGGTATCAACTTCGAGATCTACGGCACGACGCTCGCGCTGCAGAACATCGCGCGCGATGCCATCCTGGTGCTGATCGCCGTCCTGTCGCTTGCGCTCACTCCGAACGAGCATCGCGAAGCCAATGGCTTCACCTGGGAACCGATCGCGGAAGTGGCGATCCTGTTCGCCGGCATTTTCATCTGCATCATCCCCGTTCTCGCCGCGCTCAACGCCGGTGAGCACGGCTCGCTTTACTGGCTCCTGGCCGCGGTAACTGCCAATGACGGCAGCCCACACGACCTCGCCTATTTCTGGCTCACTGGCGCGCTCTCGGCCTTCCTCGACAACGCACCCACCTATCTCGTGTTCTTTGAACTCGCCGGCGGGGACGCCCGCGACCTGATGGGGCCGTTGGCTTCGACGTTGGCCGCGATCTCAATGGGCGCGGTCTATATGGGCGCCATGACCTATATCGGAAACGCGCCCAACTTCATGGTCTACGCCATCGCGCGCGAGCGCGGCGTCAAGATGCCGAGCTTCTTCGGCTACATGGTGTGGTCGGCGTTGGTGCTGCTGCCCGTGTTCGTAATCCTGACCTTCATCGCGATCGTGCGGCTTTAGTCGGGCGCCGCTTGCGAGCGGCACCGGCGCGCCGGGAGCGGGCCCCGGCCATCTTCGTTGCCGCCGCCGGCAGCACCGCCACCGCTTCGATCTCGAGCAGCGCGCCCTCGCGCGCGAGCGCCGAAATCGCAATCGTCGTGCTCGCCGGCCGGTCATTGACGGGGAGATAGCTGTCGCGCACCTCGCGGAAAGCCGGCAGGTGCTCGCGGCCCACGAGATAATTGTTGAGCTTGACGACGTGCCGGAACTCCGCGCCCACCGCGGCGAGCGCGATTTTCAAGTTCTCGAACGTCTGAACCGCCTGCTGGCGGAAGTCGCCGGCGATCCTGCCGTCGCGGTCTATACCGAGCTGACCGGCGACGTAAACGATGCGCCCCGGGGCGGTCGCCTCCACAACGTGCGAATAGCCGGGCGGCCTCGACAGCCCGTCGGGATTGATGAAACGGGTCTTGCTCACGGCGTGCTCCTCCTAGTCGGTCACCGCATGATCATGCGGCGCTTACGCGCAGGTTCCAAGTGGACCTGACGCCGCCCGATAGGATGCGGCGCGGCCACGTCTTGACAGTGAGCGGCGGCTCCCCGAGCCTGCAGCCGGTATTGGGGACGTCGGCGTGCCTCCGCAACATTTCGTGCCGCATATCTTCTTCGGCCTCGACCCGATGGTGGTGTCGACGGCCATCCTGTGCGTCACCTATGCCGTCATCATCTGGGACAAGCTCAACCGGGCGATCGTTGCGCTGCTGGGCGCCTCGGTGATGGTCCTGGTCGGCGCCCTCGACCAAAACGAGGCGCTCAGAGGCATCGACTGGAACACCATCGGGCTTCTCACCGGCATGATGATCCTGGTGTCGATCTCCCGCCGCTCCGGGATGTTCGAATACTTGGCGATCTGGTCGGCGCAGAAGGCGAAGGCCAGTCCGGCCGGCATTCTTCTGATGCTGCAACTTACCACCGCCGTCGTTTCGGCGCTGCTCGATAACGTGACGACGGTGCTCTTGATCGTACCGGTGACCCTAGCCATCACCAGGGAGCTCGACATTCCTCCCTACCCCTTCCTGTTCGCCGAGGTATTCGCCTCCAATATCGGCGGCACCGCGACCCTGATCGGCGATCCGCCCAATATTCTGATCGGCTCGCTTGCGGGGCTCGACTTCAATGCCTTCATCGTCCACCTCGCGCCGGTCATCGTCGTCGTGATGGCGGTGCAGGCGCTGATGATCCATCTCCTGTGGGGTCACGCACTCAAATCAAGTCCGGCGCGGCGTGCCCTGGTCATGGGCATGAGCGCAAAAGAGACGATCATCGACTGGACCCTGCTCAAGCAGGCGCTGATGGTGCTGGCGGCGGTGATCGCGGCTTTCGTGCTGGCCCGCCCGCTCCATCTCGAGCCCGCAACCATCGCGCTGGCCGGCGCGGCCGTGCTGATGTTCCTCGACAACTGGCAGCACCACAACGAGAAACAGTCCGCCAACGTGCACAAGACCTTCGGCGATGTCGAATGGATCACGATCTTCTTCTTCATTGGCCTGTTCGTCGTGGTGCACGGGGTCGACGTCGGCGGCTTGCTCGATCTTCTCGCCAAGGGTTTGGTGGCTGCGACCGGCGGCCATCTCGCGAGCGCCGGCTATGCCATCCTGTGGGCCTCCGCTTTCCTGTCCGCGATCGTCGACAACATCCCGTTCGTGGCCACGATGATCCCGCTGATCAAGAGCATGGCGCCGGCCTATGGCGGCGCCGAGCACATCGAGCCGCTGTGGTGGTGCCTGTCGCTCGGCGCCTGTCTGGGCGGCAACGGCACGCTCATCGGCGCCTCCGCCAACCTCACGGTTGCGGGCATCGCGGAGCGCAACGGCGTGCCCTTCCGCTTCGTGACCTATCTCATCTACGGCATGCCTATGATGATCGTGTCGGTCGCCATCAGCCATCTCTATGTGTGGTGGCGCTATTTCTGAATCAGTCCGCAATCATGCCGACCACCTCCTCCGCCAGCGACAACGCCGAGGTGAGCCCCGGCGACTCGATGCCGAAGAGGTGGACCAGCCGGGCGAGCCCATGCTGGGCCGGCCCCTCGACCAGGAAGTCCGCCGCCGCCTCCCCGGGGCCGGTCAGCTTCGGCCTGATTCCGGCGTAATCGGGCGTGAGCGAGTCGTCCGGCAGGCCCGGCCAATAGTCGCGGATGCGTGAATAGAACGCCTGTGCGCGGGTCGGATCGACGTCGTAATTCTCCTGGTCGATCCATTCGACGTCGGGGCCGAAACGCATGCGGCCGGCGAGATCGAGCGTGACGTGCACCCCGAGGCCGCCTGGCACCGGCACGGGATAGATCAGGCACGAGAATGCCGGCCGGCCGGCGAAGCCGAAATAGTTGCCCTTGGCGAGGACGAGCCGCGGCACGCGCTCGGACGGATAGCCCTCGGTGGCGCGTGCGAGGCGCTGAGCGCCGAGGCCGGCGCAATTGACGACCGCGTCGAAGGCGAGCCATTGCGGCTCGCTGCCGCCGGCCGCGGCGGTCCAGCCGCCGTTCGTCGGCTTCAGACGCTCGATCGGACTCGCGAACGCCAGCATGCCGCCGCGATCTTCGAGATCTCCGCGCAGCGCCAGCATGAAACGGTGGCTGTCGATGATGCCGGTTTCCGGCGAGCGCATGGCGGCGACGCAGGCGAGCTCCGGCTCGAGCCGCTTAACCGCCGCGCCATCGATGATCTCGACCCCCTCGACGCCGTTCGCCTGCGCCTGCTTGTGCACGGCTGCGAGGCGCTCGCACTCGCTTGCCTTGGCGGCGACGACGAGCTTGCCGCATTTGCGGTGCGGAACACCGTGCGAGGCGCAGTACTCGTAGAGCAGACGGCGCGCACGCGTGCAGTGCCGGGCGCGGCAGGATCCAGTCGGATAGTAGAGGCCGGCGTGAATGACCTCGCTGTTGCGCGAGGAAATGCCGGTACCCATGGCAGAGGCGGCTTCCGCCACCACGACCTCGTGTCCGGCGATCGCGGCCGCGCGCGCGACCGCGAGCCCGACCACGCCCGCTCCGACCACCAGCACCTGCATGCGCCCTGTCCTGTGCAACCTGACGGCGCTCACGCCTCCACCGGAAGTCCGACATAGTTCTCCGCCAGCGAGCGTCCGGCCGCCTCCGAGCTGGTGACGTAATCGAGCTCGGCGAGCTGGCGCTTGCGTTCGAAGGCGTTGTGGACAGGGTCGAGATGGAACAGCTGCGTCATCCATGAGGAGAAACGCTGCGCCTTCCACACCCGCCGCAGGCAGGTTGCGGAATATCGCTCCAGCAGATCGCGGTGGTTGCTGCGATAGAACGCCTCGATCGCGCGCGCCAGCACCAGCACGTCGGCGAGCGCAAGGTTCATACCTTTCGCCCCCGTCGGCGGCTGGATGTGCGCGGAATCGCCGGCGAGAAACAGCCGGCCGTACTGCATGGGCTCGACCACGAAGCTGCGCATGGGGGTGATGCCCTTCTGCAGCATCACGCCCTCGACGAGCGGCCGCGTTCCGCCGAGGCGGCGATGCAGCTCCTGCCAAATGCGCGCATCAGGCCAGCTCTCGATGTCCTCGTCCGGCGGGCATTGCAAATAAAGCCGCGCCAGGCTTGGTGAGCGCATGGTGTAAAGGGCGAAGCCGCGATCATGATAGGCATAGATCAGCTCGTGCTCTGGTGGCGGCGATTCCGACAGAATCCCCACCCAGCCGAACGGATATTCGCGATCATAGATGGTAAGCCCGCTCGCGGGAATGCTCGGGCGGGAGATGCCGTGAAAGCCGTCGCAGCCGCCGATGAAATCGCAGGCGAGCTCCTGCTCCTTTCCGTCGTGCCGGAAGCGGATCTTCGGCGCGCCCCTGAGATCGTGCAGGCTGACGTCGCTCGCTTCGAACAGGATCTCTCCGCCATCGGCCAGCCGCCGCGCGACCAGGTCCTTCACGACTTCCTGCTGGCCGTAGATAGTCACGCCCTTGCCGACCAGCTCGCGGAAATTGAGGTAATGCAGGGCGCCGTCGAACGCGAAATAGACGCCGTTGTGGAACATCGCCTCGCGCTGCATGCGCGCGCCAACACCGGTGTCAACGAGGAGGTCGCTCGCCCATTGCTCGAGCAGACCGGCGCGGATTCGGCTCTCGATGTGGTCGCGGCTGCGGTTTTCCAGGATGACCGACGCGATGCCCGCGAGATGCAGGAGGTGCGACAGCATCAGCCCGGCGGGTCCGGCGCCGACGATCCCGACCTGGGTGCGCATCAATGGCTGTTTCCTTGTGCCCTCCGCACCACGATTGGTACGGCAACGTCGCGGGCGAGAAGAGACGAAGGCGGGATTGCGTTGAACTTTTCGGCCCGCAGGCCACTGCTCAGCCCAGCGCAGCAGCGAGATCGGCGATGAGGTCGTCCGCGTCCTCGATACCTACCGATAGTCGCACCAGGGTATCGCCGATGCCGAGGCTCGCGCGCACGTCGGCGGGCACCGAGCCGTGGGTCATCAGCGCGGGATGCTCGATCAGGCTCTCGACGCCGCCCAGGCTTTCAGCCAACGTAAACAGGCGGCAGCGCTCGAGAAAGCGGCGCGTATCGTCGAGCGTGCCGGCAAGCTCGGCCGAGATCATGCCGCCGAACGCCCGCATCTGCTTTTTGGCCAACGCGTATTGAGGGTGGCTCGCAAGCCCGGGATAGAACACCCGGCGTACCTTGGGATGGCGCTCGAGCCATTCGGCAATCCTGAGCGCCGAGGCGCAGTGGCGCTCTATCCGCAGCGCCAGCGTCTTGAGGCCGCGCAGCGCGAGGAACGAGTCGAACGGACCCTGAATAGCGCCCACCGCGTTCTGCAGGAACTTGAGGCGCTCGTGCAGCTCGGCATTGCCGCCGACAATCGCCACGCCGCCGACCATGTCGGAATGACCATTGAGGTATTTCGTGGTGGAATGCACGACCAGATCAAAGCCGTATTCGAGCGGACGCTGGATGTAGGGACTGGCGAACGTGTTGTCGGCGGCGGCCCAGACGCCGCGTTTTTTCGCAATCGCCGCGACGCGCTCGAGATCGACCAGCTTGAGCAGCGGATTGGTTGGCGTTTCGACCCAGACCAACCGCGTGTTCGGCCGGATTGCGGCCTCGAGCGCGCCCACGTCGGTGAGGTCGACATAGCTGAAGTCGAGCCCCATGGTGCGCTTGCGCACGCGCTCGAACAAACGTCGCGAGCCTCCATAGAGGTCGTCGACGGCCACGACGTGGGAGCCGTGATCGAGGCATTCGAGAAAGGTGGAGATCGCGGCCAGGCCGGAGGCGAAAGCGAAAGCCGCACTGCCGCTCTCGAGATCAGCGATGCAGCGCTCGAAGGCCATGCGGGTTGGATTCTTGGTGCGGGCATAGTCGTAGCCCTTGTGTATGCCCGGGCTCTGCTGGACGTAGGTGGAGGTGGTGTAAATCGGCATCATGACCGCACCGGTGGTGGGATCCGGCTCCTGACCGGCGTGCACGCAGCGCGTGGAGAAGGCAAGTTGGTTCGCTTGCGCCATGGATGAGTTCCTTCGACCGGCCTGTTCCCGGTTCCTCGCCGGCTCACGCGGCGATGCGGAAGTAGTTGATCAGATCGAGGCGGGTCGCCACGCCGAGGAAACGGTCGCCATCCATGACGATAGCGACGTAGTCCTTGCGGAACAGCGGCACGAGGTCGGCGATAGGAGCGTCGGCGGAAATGGTCTCGAGCCGCGTCACCATCACTTCGCGGACGGGACGCGCAAAGGCCTTGTTGGGCCCGTCCGGCTCTGTGAGCAACGCCGCCAGCACATCGCTCTCATCGACCAGCCCGATCACCTGCCCACCTTGGTCCATCACCGGCAATTGTGAGACGTCGGCCGAGCGCATGCGCGCGAACACGGTGCGCAGGTTGTCCTGCGGGCGCACCACCACGGCGGTACCCTCGCTGTAGCGGCTCACCACCACGTCACGCACGGTGCCGTGGCGACGAGGATGGCTCCAGCCTTCCTGGGCCAGGAAGGTCGGATTGAAGACCTTGGAAAGATATTTAGCGCCGGAATCGCAAACCAAGCTTACCACGCGCCTGGGCGCGCTCTGCGCGCGGCAGTAGCGAAGCGCGGCGGCGAGCAGCGTGCCTGAGGAGGAGCCGGCCAGCACGCCCTCGGCGCGCAAGAGCTCGCGCGCCGCCGCGAAGCTCTCGTGGTCGGGTATGGAAAAAGCCTCTGAGACGAGATCGAGATCGGCATTGGGCGGAATGAAATCCTCGCCGATACCCTCCACGGTCCAGCTTCCTGCCTGCCCCAGCCTGCCGGTCGCGACATAAGGAGCGAGCACGGAGCCTTCGGGATCGGCGAGAATCATCGCGGTTCGGGGCGAAGCCCGGCGCATGAACCGACCGATCCCGGTCAGGGTGCCGCCGGAGCCGACGCCGACCACGATGGCGTCGACCTCGCCGTCCATCTGGCGAAATATTTCCGGACCGGTCGTCGCCTCATGCGCGCGGGGATTGGCGGGGTTGGCGAACTGGTTGACGAAGAAGGCGCCGGGCGTCCGCCGCGCGATCGCCTCGGCGAGGTCCTGGTAATAATCCGGATGGCCCTTGCCCACGTCGGAGCGCGTGATCACGACCTCGGCGCCCATTGCCTTGGCGTGCAGCACCTTCTCCCGCGCCATTTTGTCGGGAACGACGAGGAGCGCGCGATACCCCTTGCGGCCGCCGACCAACGCGAGGCCGAGACCGGTATTGCCCGCGGTCGCCTCGACGATGGTGCCGCCGGGCGCGAGGCGGCGCTCGGCCTCGGCCGCCTCGATCATGGTGCGCGCCGGCCGGTCCTTGAGCGAGCCCGAGGGATTGGCGCTTTCGAGCTTGAGAAACAGCCGGCAGGGGCCGCGGTCGATGCGCGTCACCTCGACGAGCGGGGTGTCGCCGATGAGATCGAGAACCGATGCCATGGGAGTCTATAGCATTGCGCGGCGAAGGCCGGGACCCCCGATCCTTAGAGCGCCATCCATTCGGCGAGCGCGCGCGTCACCGCCTCGGGCCGCTCCATGGTCGAAAGGTGTCCGCAATCGGGAACGACCACGAGCCGCGAGCCGGCGATGCCGGCGGCGAGTTCCTGCGAGAGCGCGGGCGGCGTGAGCGCGTCGCCGTCGCCAACCAGCACCAGCGTGGGACAACGGATCGTCGGCAACAGCGGCCGGGCATCGGCGCGCGTCATGATCGCGTTCTGCTGGCGCAGGAAAGCTTCGGGCCCTGTCTCTTCCGCCATCACGCGCACACGCGCTCGGAGCTCTTCGTCGGTCAGTCGGTTGCGGTGGACGAATACCGGAAACTGCAGCGCGGAAACTTCGGCGAAGCGTCCCGCCTGCGCGAGCGCGATCTGCGGCTTGCGCCGCTCCGTCTGCTCCGGCGTTTCCGGGCGCGCCGAGGTGTCGAGCAGCGCGAGCTTCGCCACGCGCTCCGGCGCCTGGCGCAGCATGGTCAAGGCGATGTAGCCGCCCATGGAGAGCCCGGCGAGCGCGAAGTGCGGAGGCGTGGCGGCGAGGATGCGCGCCGCGATCGTCTCCATGCTGTCGTCGCGGGTATGGTCGGCGACCGTGACCGGTCCGAATCGC
>DATBKV010000151.1:0-8274 GCA_036555745.1 Xanthobacteraceae bacterium
CATTCTCGTCGAAATATCTTCCGGTGGGATCATTCAGCTCGCCAACTAACGAGTTGTAAAATCTAGTAGCAACGGCCTCGCGGCGCTTGGCCCATTGGTCAACGGTTATTAGAGATTTGAAATAGTCGACGGCTCTTCTGAGCTCAGGGAGCTCTCCGTACATTGGAGCTTCCCCGGGCCTCAAATTGAACATGTCGTCGGGAAAACTAAGGAGAGGCACTTTGACTGCTGATTTGCTTTGATTGCCTTCGCGGTAGGGTTGGTCAGCCGTGGATCGTTGACCCGTTACTTCTGTGACGGTGGCTCTGCTCCCCATCAGCGCTCCCAACAAGCCCCTCAAATACGCGATCAGAACCTCTGCACCCATGGTCAAAACTGGCCTACTTTCCCCGCTATCACTATACCCCCTCCCCTTGCGGAGAGGGTGCCCGAGCGAAGCGTAGCTGAGCGAGGGCGGGTGAGGGGGCCTACTCACGAAGTTCGCAACGGCCCCCTCACCCGGCTCGCGTGCCTTCGCTGCGCTTCGGCGCGCTCGCCACCCTCTCCCGCGAGGGGAGAGGGTAACCGAGCCCGCGGCACCAAATGCGGATCAGCGCGCGAACTCGAAGCGCGGCCGCACTTGGGGCGGCGCATCGCACTGACTGGAAAGACGCTAACCGGATTTCTCTCCGCCGTCCTTCGCGGCGAGGCCGCGGGTGATCAGGCGCGCCAGGCGGTCGCAGAACGCCTTGGGGTCGGCGGGCCGCTCGCCGTCGAGCACGCGCGCTTCGTCGAACAGGAGCTGCGCCACGTCCGCCTTGAACGCGCGCTCGTCCTCGCCGAGCGCGGCGAGCGCGCGCACGATCTCGTGCCGCGTGTTGAGCTCGAGGATCGGCTTGCCCGCGCTCTTGAGGCGCCCCGCGCCGGCCAGCATCTTCTCGAGCTGGCGATCAAGCCCGATGTCGGGCGCCACCAGGCAGGCGACGCTGTCGGTCAGGCGGTCGGAGGCCCGCACGTCGGACACGGCCTCGCCCAGCGTCTCCTTGATGAAGGCGATGAGGCCGGTGACCCCCGCGTCCGGCTCCGGCGGCGTTTCCGCCTCGGCCTCGAGGCGCGGGATCTGCGCGAGATCGGCCGAGCCCTGGGTCACCGATTTGAACGGCTTGCCCTCGAACGAGGCCCCCGCCGCCACCCAGAAGCTGTCGATCGGATCGGCCAGGAGGAGGACTTCCACGCCGCGTGCGCGAAAACCTTCGAGATGCGGCGAGGCCTCGAGCCGCGCGAGGTCGTCGCCGGCGAGATAGTAGATCGCAGTCTGGTTCGCCTTGAGTGCGCCGACGTAGTCCTTGAGGCTGCGCCAGGCGCCGCCCGAGGCCGTGGTCTTGAAGCGCGCGAGCGCGAGCAGCGCGTCGCGGCGCTCGTAGTCCTCGTAGATCCCCTCCTTCAGCACGGCGCCGAAATTGTCCCAGATCTTGCCGTAGGCCTCGGGCTCCTTGTCCGCGAGCTTGTCGAGCTCGCCGAGCAGGCGGCTGGTCACGCCCTTGGCGATCGCGGCGAGGATCGGACTCTCCTGGATCATCTCGCGCGAGATGTTGAGCGGCAGGTCGGCGGAGTCGACGAGCCCGCGCACGAAGCGCAGGTAGCGCGGCAGGATCTCGGCCTCGTCGGTGATGAAGACGCGCTTGACGTAGAGCTTGATGCGGCCCCGGCGGTCCGGATCGAACAGGTCGAACGGGCGCGCGCCCGGAACGAAGGCGAGCACGGTGTATTCCTGGCGGCCCTCGGCGCGGAAATGCACGGTCAGCGCCGGCTCGTCGAGCTGGCCGGCGAGACTGCGGTAGAAGTCGGCGTAGTCCGCGCTCGAGATCTCCGACCGCGGCTTGGTCCAGAGCGCGGCGCCGTCGGCGACCTGGGAAGGCTCCGCGCCCGGCTTCTCTATGATCGAGATCGGCACCGGCACGTGGCCGGACTGCGCCTTGACCACGCGCTCGAGCGCGAAGCGCCCGGCATATTTGGCAGCGTCCTCCATGAGGTGCAGCACCACGCGGGTGCCGCGCGTGGGCGCGTCCGCGAGCGCGGCGGGCGCGATCGAGAACGTGCCCTTGCCGTCGGACGACCAGAGCGACGCCTCGTCGCTGCCGGCGCGGCGGGAGACGACGTCCACGCGGTCGGCCACCATGAAGGCGGAATAGAAGCCGACGCCGAACTGGCCGATGAAGCTCACGCCCTCGCGGTCCTTTTCGGCCTCGATGCGGTCGAGGAAGGCGCGGGTGCCGGAGCGCGCGATGGTGCCGAGCGCCTCCACCATCTCGTCGCGGCTCATGCCGATGCCGTTGTCCTCGACGGTCAGGCGACGGTTATCGGCGTCGGCGAGAAGGGTGATGCGCGGCGACGGATCGTCGCCGATGAGGCTCGGCTCGGCGATCGCCTCGTAGCGCAGCCGCTCGCAGGCGTCGGCGGCGTTGGAGATCAGCTCGCGCAGGAATACGTCCTTGTCGGAATAGACCGAGTGCACCATCAGCTGCAGCAGCTTGGCGACGTCGGCCTCGAACGCGCGGCTCTCGGGTTGCTTGTCCTCTACGTCAGTCATGGCGGCAGGGTCCCTGGAAGATGGGGGATCGGAGCGCGGCGCGCGCCCAGGTCCACAACCGCCGCAGCGGTTGAACGGCGTGCGGAACCGGGGCCATCCGACGGTTTTTGCATTTGGGCGACCTTTTGGCGCTGTCAAGAGGCGAGCGCCAAGGCTCGGCGAGCGACCGATTTTCCAGAACTGTTGCGCCACCGCAACGGTTTGATGGCCGCGCATGGGCTACAAAGAGCGCGGGGGCTGCGACTCGAACAAGCGGGGACAACGTCCATGCGACGACTCCTCTATTCCCTTGCGATGGCGATGCTCGCGACCGTGCTGCTGCCCGTGCTGCAGGCGTCCGCCTTCACCAGCGATCCCGCGAGCGGCACGAATGTCGACGGCTCCGCACGCTTCGTCGATCCCGACGATCAAATGCGTTCCATGTTCTCCGGCGGAGCGGACGAGGAGGGTTGGGCGGATCGCAATTCCAGCACGCGAAACATGACGCCCGGGCCGAATGGGACCAATCAGGGGATCACGTTTCCAAGTTGGCTGTTGCCGACGCCGCGCCGGTAGAGGCCTCGGCGCACGACGGAGCCCGCATGCCGATCCATTGCGCCGATCGCGCGATGCGGACGTTAGGGCGGCACCGGTACCCGTTTTTCGGGATCATGCGCTAGGCTACGGCGCGAGCGGCGTCGGGTTGGCGGCCGTCGGCCTCGAACGGGCGGCTCTCGGGTTGCTTGTCCTCTACCTCAGTCATGGCAGGCAGGTTTCCCAGGGGGCATGGAGATTTCGCAGGCGTGCGTCGCTCATGCGCACGCCGTGGCGGGGACGGCCCGTGGCGAGCTTCGAGCGGCGCCGGGCTTCCGTCAATGCAGCGGCGCGCCCTGGTCGCCGTGACCGGCGCCTCCGCCGCGGCCGGACGGCGCACGGCGCCGGACCGCGCGCGGCCGCTCGGCGGCGGCAAGCGTCGCGTTGCCCGCCCGGTCGAGCACGCGTAGCGCATCCATGATGTCGTCGAACGCCACCAGCCGCCCGTGCGGGTTCTTGCGCAGCGCCGGCGCGGCCTCGACCGCGCAGGCATCCGAGGCCCAGGATGCGAGGATCGCGCGTTTCTCGTTCAGGGAAAGATCGGGATCATTGATCACGTCCGAGGGATGCTCGAAAACCTGCGATGGATGCAAGAGGGTGTCGAGATCGAGGATGCGATCGTCCAGCAGGTCGGTGTGCTTGCGCTCCATGGCTTCTCCTCCTCACCTGACTTGGATCTTGCGCGGCTTTGCCTGCTCGGCCTTCGGCAGCGTGAGCGACAGCACGCCGTCCTTGAGCTCGGCCTCGATCGCGTTCTGATCGATCTTGCTGGAGAGCTGGAAGCTGCGCGCATAGTGCCCGACGTTGTACTCGGTATAGAGCGGCTGCAGCCCCTGGTACTTCGAGAGGTCGAGCCGGCCTTCCACGTTGAGGATGCCCTGCTCGACGCGGATGTCGACGTTGCTCTTCTCCACCCCCGGCATTTCGAGGACGACGCTAAGCGCGTCGGGCGTCTCGTAGATGTCGGCGTTCGGCAGGAACACGCGCGCCGGGATGGTGGTTTCCTCGGATTGCTCGAGCTCGCGCTTTTTCTGAACCTGCAGCTCCTGTCTCGCAGCCATGGTCATGCCTCCCAAGTGTGCTGATCGCGACGTCAGTTGATCTTGATCGCGCGCGGCTTGTCGCGGTCCGCGCGCGGCAGGAACAGCGCCAGGATGCCGTCGCGGTATTCCGCCTTGATGCGGTCGGGATCGAGCCCCACGGGTAGCGACAGCGTGCGGTCGAACTCGCCGGAGACGCGCTCCCGGCGATGCACGCTCACCCCCTCGGGGTAGGTGACGCTCTTCTTGCCGGAAATCCGGATGGTGTTCTCCTTGGCCTCGATCTGCAGCTTGTCCTTTTCGAGGCCGGGCAACTCGATGATCGCCAGGATGTCGTCGCCCTGCTTGAACACGTTGATTGGCGGGAACGGGCCCTGGCTCGCGGTCTGCTGCTCCAGCCAGCCGCTCGAGAGTCGGGCGTCGAGCGCCCGCTGCAGGTTGAACAGCGCGTCGAATGGATCGGCAAAAGCTGTGATCATGTTCGCACCCACGTCTCATGATGTCGGGGCGACGAAAACCGCAGATGGAGCCAGTCGCCCCGGATGGCGATTTCGATTTGGGTGCCGTTTTGGCACTGTCAAGGGGCGAGTGCCAAAGAGGCCGTTGCGGGCTGGCAGATTTGAGCCAACCTATTGAACAAGCGATATTTTAGCCGACGGCCACGGCAATTGAAGCGGGCTCTCCGTGCGCTGTTTCCAGTTTGGCTGTCCACGGAACGTCCGGCTCCGTTTCGACCGGTGTCGCTGTAGCGATGAAACCCTCTCCTCCGCGGGAGAGGGTACCCGGGGCGAGGCGTAGCTGAGCGAGGGCGGGTGGGGGGTGCTTTCGGAAAGCCGTTTCCAAGCCCCCCCTCACCGGGCTCGCTTGCCTTCGCTTCGCTCCGGCGCGGTCACCACCCTCTCCCGCGAGGGGAGCAAGACAACCTCGGATCGATGCAGTTTTGCGTTTGCAAGCAATCAGGTACGCGACAGCCGGGCACCCGGTCTTGTTGGCAGGCTGCATATAGGTAGCACCATCAGGTCTGATGCCATCATCTCACCTGGGACTTCCATTCACCGCGTGCGCCGACACGTCCCCGCATTCGCAGAATGACAGGTTATGGAACACGCGGGCATGAACACCAGCATCTGAAATGCGATCCCCGCGCACCAAGTACGGCGTTGCTGATCAGGGGCAGGATGGGGGAACGAGCAGATCTTCCAGTTCAAGCAACTTGCGCAACGCGCCGATTGCCTGGCATGCTTCGTCCTCGCTACGGACCGTTGCAAGCCGACGATGCATCTCCCGCCAAGCTGGCGACCGGCCGAGCCGCATTTCATCCTCAACAAAAGCGCGAGCCTCGGCGAGCGAGTCAAGCCGCCGCTTGACGACGAGCGGCGGATCGATGCGAAGGTCATCTATATACTCATTTTTCGGGCCGTCATAGCAGTCCAGATTTCCCGTCCACTCAGCGCCGAGCTCATTGTCACTGCAAACATCGTCATCGCTATCGTTGGGTTGATGTGATGCATCGTCCTCCCGTGATGGTGCTGCTCTCATTGAATCGCGCGAAGGTCCTGCTGGAAGCTTTTTAGCGCCACGTTTCATCGCCTTCTCCTCAGTGCAGGCGTTGTCCTGGCCGAGCGCGGGAAGAACTGCAGGAGTTCCGATGCCGCGCTCGACGGTCATAGTGTTCTTCCACCGGCAGCGATTCATTGATGACTATCAAGGGCGGCGGGCACAGACAGACGCATGCGGACCAGTCTAAGGCATGAACCCTGAAGGAGAGGCGAGCCATGAGTGGCTTCAGGCCGTTGCACGATCGCGTTCTAGTCCGAAGCGTTGAGGGCGAGGAAAGAAGCCCGGCCGGGATCGTCATCCCCGACACGACGAAGGAGAAACCGGTCGTAGGCGAGGTGGTGGCAGTGGGTCCCGGCGCGCGCGACGAGACGGGTAGGGTCGTTCCGCTGTCAAGGACAATCGAGTGATAGAGGTCGCCGCGGCGTGGGACGATGAGATGGAAGCGGGCGATCGGCGCATCACTGGCACGGTAGCGCGCACGCGGGTCGCGCCGGGATCGAAAAGCGAGCGTGTGGACGTCGTTTTGCGCACCGCTGGCGGCGACGAGTACGCCTTCCGACGGCTCGGCGGCAATGCCTTTCGGGACGACGCGCTCGAAAAGCTCGTGGGCAAGACGATCACGACTACCGGCCAGCTCGCAGACCATATTTTCATCATGAAGGACTGGACGGTCGAGAGCGGCGGCTGACCTAGTCCGGCTTCGGCGGCAGGCCCAGAGGTATTGCTGCTTCGGATTCATATCGTCAGCGAATCTGCTGCGCGGGAAGCCTTTTCTTCGCTTGCGTGTGACGGGCGTTCTCGTCCGCTTCGAGAACTGCTCGAATTTTCGCGACCTCCTCAAGAGCGGCGCCTTCGACCTTTGGATAATTGAGGTCAAGGGCTTCCAAGGCATCGAGGATCGCTCCGCCTACTATCAGCCGGGCAAACCACTTGTGGTTGGCGGGGACCACGTACCAGGGCGCGTTGCTTGCGGTGGTGGAGCGGATCACGTCCTCATAGGCGGCCATGTATCCGTCCCAAAGCTCGCGTTCAACAATGTCGCTCATGGAGAATTTCCACTGCTTGACGGGGTCCTCGAGGCGGGCGAGAAGCCGCCGGCGCTGCTCATCCTTGGAAATGTGGAGGAAGAACTTGAGCGTGACGATACCGTTACGGGCGAGATGCAGTTCGAAAGTGCGAATGTCTTCGAAACGTTCATTCCATATATCCTTGCCGATGACTGAAGGCGGCAGTTTTTGGCGCATCAGCAGGTCCGGGTGGACGCGCACCACCACCACTTCTTCGTAGTGGGAACGGTTGAAAATGCCGATCCTCCCCCGAGCAGGGAGGCGGATTGCAGCGCGCCTGAGAAAATCGTAATCCAGTTCGTCCGCGGTCGGCGCCTTGAAGGCATGAACGTTGCAGCCCTGCGGATTGATGCCGGTCATCACGTGCTTGATGACGCCGTCCTTGCCGGCGGTGTCCATGCCTTGCAGCACCACGAGCAGCGCCCACTGGCCGTGAGCGTAAAGGCGGTCCTGCAGCTTGCCGAGACGCTCGCTATCCAGCGCGAGCATTGCATCGGCAGCTTCCTTATCGAGATCGAGGCCGCCGGTGTCGGCGGGGTTGAACGATGCGAGCTGGAAGCGTCCTGGATGGTCGATGCGGAACTGCTTGATCAAGCTCGTCGATATCAGCGTAGGGGCGTTAGGCACCAATGGTGTTCCGGGTTGCTGCGTCGGAAAAGATCCACCGCGGCGGAGATTACTGAAAAAGGATCGAGCGGAAATTGAGGGTCGTCAAATAATTGACGATGCCGATGGCCATGCCGGTCAGAACGCGCGTTCCACGGCAAGCTTTGCAACTGTCGTGCCCCGAGTGACAGCAATTCCGGAAAAATGACATCCATCAAGGCGAGGAATGCCCAACATCAATTTAATCAAGGAGCCGCCGCAACTTCCTCGATCAGGCAGGGTGCGGGGTCATGCTTTGATCATGTGGAAGCTTGTGCCTCTGGTGCAAACGGATCGACCGTGGTCGACGAACGTAAGGAGTAATTTCGCGCAGCTCCAGATCCGAAACTTGCGAACGGGTTCTCATTAGTCGCGAGCAACTACCCATGTATCCAATCCGCGGAAACGAGAAGCGCTGGACACCATGACCATCCAGCCCGCTAGTTTGACACAACCCGTTCGGACTACGACGTTGCCCTCCGGCGAGGGGATACCAGTACTTGGCCAAGGCACGTGGGGCATGGCGGAAGATGCGCGGCGTCGGACTGAGGAGGTGGCGGCACTTCGCTTCGGGTTTGACCTTGGCATGACCCTGATCGACACCGCGGAGATGTACGCCGACGGCGAAGCTGAAGCACTGGTTGGCGAAGCCATCGTTGGGCGCCGCGAGGAGCTATTCGTTATCAGTAAAGTCCTTCCCGAACATGCGACAAAAGACGGGACGCTCGCCGCCTGCGAACACAGCCTGCGCCGCCTTGGAACGGACCGCCTCGACCTCTACCTGCTGCACTGGCGCGGTAATGTGCCGCTCGAAGATACG
>DATBKV010000152.1:0-10639 GCA_036555745.1 Xanthobacteraceae bacterium
CCGCGGTCGCGAAGTTGCGGACCGCAAGATGCGGTACCGGCTCGAAGCCGGCGCCGTGCAGCCGGATGGCGGCTTCGATCGCTTCCCCGGCGGGCCTTCTCGGCACCGCGGTCACATAGACGCGCGTGCCCGCGGGCACGATGCCGGCCAGGGCGGCGACCTCGTCCGCGCTCGGCCGCGTCGCCTCGAGCGAGAAGCCGCGCACGAAGCGCGCGATCGCCGCGATCGGGTCGGCGCGATCCGCGAGCGTGGTCGCCGGGGAGACCGTCGTCATAGGTATCCGTCGCTGCCGCGAACCCGGTCCGCTAACTCAGTGAACTCGGCTCGAATCACTCGCGCCGGCGCGAGATCACGTAGGATTCGTCGTAGAACCACAGCGCCCCGTGCTCGCGCAGAACCTCGCGCGTCGCTTCCAGGTAGCGTCCGTCGGCGACCACGTCCGCGAGTCGATGATCCTCGACCTGCGCCACGTAGATCGCCGCGTTCCACGCCGCGAACAGCGTCGAGGTGCCGATCGACTGGTCGGAAATCTCCGACGGCAAGGTGTGCATGTCGTAGCGGAACAGCGAGCGGTTGTCGGCATAGGCATTGAAGTTGAGGTCGCGCCCGGCCGGGCCGAGCTCGTGCTTCACCGCCTTCATGATCTGGTGGCGGTCGTGGATGAACGGATGGTCGTCCGGCCACAGCTTCTGGACGATCTCCATGCCCGGGTCGTTGCCGTGGGAATGGATGGCGATGAGCCGTCCGCCGGGTCCGAGCGCCTTGGCGAGCGGCGCGATCACCCGCTTGGCCTTGAACTCCAGCGACGCGCGCGCGCGGTAGGGCTGCGAGGCGATGACCAGGTCGTAATTGGCGATCGTGCCGCCGGGCCGCGGGATGATCGGGTCGAGCAGGAACTTGTGGTCGTCGCGATAGAGCACCAGCACGACCGGCCGCTCGTAGACCGGATTGCCGGTCTTCGCGCTCACCCCGGCCTTCCAGTTCTGCGACAGGAACGGCACCAGATCGGTGATCTGCTGCTCGAAGCGATAGGCGGAATCGCCGACGAGCGGCACCTCGTGCCACACGAGGCTCGAGGCCGCCGACAGCGACTTCACCGCCAGCCAGGGCGCGTCGGCATAGGCGAGATTGGTCAGCACCAGCACGGTCGCCGGGTGCTCGAAGAAGCGGTCCGACATCTTCTGCAGCGCGAGGCGGACGTCCTCGAGGCTGATCTCCTTGCCGACCACGTAGAACGGCGTGTGCGGAAAGCGATCGTGCATCGCGCGCATCGCCCGCAGCAGCACGGTGCCGTCGCCGACGCCGGCGTCGAACACGCGCAATGCCGGCGGGCGCGGATGCAGGTTGGCCAGCTCGAGTCCGACCCGGCTGGCGATCACCCACTTCTCGCTGCAGGTATTGACGAACAGCAGGTATTTCTGGCGGTTGTCGAAGAAGCGGAAGTTGCGCTGCGGATCGTGGCGACCGGCGGCTGCCGGCACCGCCTGCGGCGTCGGCGCGGGACTAAGCGCGCGCGGCCGCTCGATGATCGTGGGGCGCGCGGCGGCAGCCATGCGATTGGCCTGCATGAAGCCGCGGATGCGGTCGAGTGTCTCGGTGGTGATGCGGCCGCCGTTGCGCAGCCGCGCCGTGAGCTTGCCGTCGTTGACGGCGCGCCGTCCGAAGGTCGATTCCGCAAGCCCGCTGTGGCGGCAGTATTCGGAGATTTCCTGCAGCAGTTCCTGCGCGTTCATGGCGGCGCCGCCTCGCTCGGGGTTCCTCGGCTCCCGCGCCCGTACCGCAGGCGGCGCCGGCGCCTGCCGGCCGCCACGATCCGCAGCGCAATTTCCGCTTCTTCGACAACCGCCAGAAGTACCTGCTGTTCGTCAACACCTGCAGCGAAAAGTGGGTAATCGCCAGCCGGGTCGGGCTCGAGCTTGCCAACGTTCATCCGCGCCCGCCGGCGCTGCGCGTGTTCGACGCCGGCGTGGGCGACGGCACCGTGCTGCTGCGGGTGATGCGCGCGATGCACGATCGCTTCCCACACACGCCATTCTACGTGGTGGGCAAGGAGATCAGCCTCGAGGACGTGCGGCTGGCGCTGCAGAAGATGTCGGACCGCTTCTTCGAGCATCCGGCCACGGTGCTGGTGCTGACCAATCTCGCCTATGCCGACGCGCCGTGGCTGGCAGTCAAGTCGCTGTCGGCGGCCTCCAGCCTGGTGTGGCACGAGGTGGCGCTCGCCGGCGATTCCGCCTACCGCTTCGAGCAGCAGATCACCGACCTGGTGCCGTTCCTGTCGCAGAACTGGAAGGCGGGCGTGAGCCCGAAGACCGGCAATCCGGTCTACGAGCGGCCGGTCGTGCTGGTGCTCTACCGCGAGGATCACAAGTTCCTGCTCGATCCCATCATCCCGCGTCCCGGCGGCACCGTCGCCAACTACGATCTGGTCATTGCCTCGCAGCCCTATCGCGCGCGCGCTTCCCTCGAGTTCAAGGCCAAGCGCGTGATCACCCCGCTGGTCAAGGCGCTCGGGCCGGGCGGGCGGCTGATCGCGATCCATTCCCACGGCAACGATCCCGGGATGGAGATCATCCAGCGGGTGTGGCCGGGGGACAACCCGTTCATCCACGACCGCCACCAGATCATGAAGGCGGTCAAGCACGAGCTCGGCCCCGCCGGGCGCGACCTCAACTTCAACGCCTACGCCGACAATCGCTCGTTGTTCCGCTACGACATGCACACCCTCCCGTCGGAGATTTCCGACCTGTCGATCGGCACCTCGACGCTGTTTGCGGCCTGGAACGCGGCGATCTACGTGGCGCAGGTCGAGGACGATCGTCTCGCCGGGGTGGTGGCCGACGGCAGCTACATGGAAGCGACGCGCGAGGTCCTGCGCGAGCGCGGGGGCCTGTGGTTCTACGACGAGTCCTACGTGATCTCGCGCCGGCGCGAGTGACGCTCGCGTGTCCCGGCCGAGCAAGCGCATCCCTGCCGCGAGTGGAGTACCATCTATAGCGCGAGCGAGAGCCGGGACCCAGGGCACACGACAGGTCTGCATTGCGATGATGCGCTTCGCGATTCTTGCGCTGGGTCCGGGGTCTCCACCCGCTCGGCGTGAAGGACGCCTCGCTCCTGTCGCCCGGGACACGAAGGCGGGGTGATGCGATGACCACAGTCTCCCCACCGACCACGACGCCCGAGCATGCCGATCCGGTCGCGGCGATCGCGGACTTCATGCGCGGGTTCTCGCTCGAGGCGACGCGGCCAAGCGCCGACGAGATCGCCGTCCTCGCCGACAGCGTGCCCGCGTCCACGCGCGTCTATGTCAGCGCGGTGCCGACCCGGCCGGCGCAGGAGGCAATCGACGCCGCGATCCGCCTGCGCCGCGCCGGCTTTGAGCCGGTGCCGCACCTCGCCGTGCGCAACTTCGCCGACGCCCACGCGCTCGAGGCGTTTCTCGCCAGCGCCTGCGGCGAGGCCGGGGTGCGGCGCGTGCTGGTGATCGCCGGCGATCGCGCTGAGCCCGCGGGCGAGCTGCGCAGCGCGCTCGAGGTGATCGATGGCGGCGTGCTGCAGCGCCACGGCATCGTGGAGATCGGCGTCGCCGGCTATCCCGAGGGCCATCCGCGCATCCCGCAGCACGATCTCGACCGCGCGCTCGCCGACAAGCTGCGGGCGGCCGAGGCGATCGGAATGCCGGCCCATATCGTCACCCAGTTCTGCTTCGACGCGGCTGCGATCGTGAGCTGGCTCGTGCGCCTGCGCGATTTCGGCATCGAGCATCCGGTGCGCGTCGGGCTTGCCGGCCCGACCAATCTCGCGACGCTGCTGCGCTACGCGGCGCGCTGCGGCGTGCGCGCGTCCGCGCAGGGAATTGCCCGGCAATCCGGCCTGGCGCGGGCGCTGTTTGCGATGTCCGCCCCCGACGCGCTCATTCGCGCGCTGGCGCAGGCGCGCGGCGAGCGCGCGCTCGGCGAGGTCGCGCCGCACTTCTTCTCCTTCGGCGGGCTCGCGCGCACGGCGCGCTGGGCCGAGACGGTGGCGCTCGGGCGCATCGCGCTCGCGGGCGGCGAAGGATTCCGGCTGGAGCCGCCGCGCGCGGGCGGCTGATGGGCGCGGCGCGCCGCTTAATCAGTGTCCCGGATGCGATGCAGCGCAAGCGTCAGCGCAGCGGTGCATCGCTGATCCGGGACCCCCCAAGACTTCGCTGCGTGATGATCCCGGGTCTGCAGCGCATCATTCCGCTGCGCTTCATGCTGCGCTGCGCCCGGGACACACGGCTCGATCCATCCGACCTCTCGCAAGACAAGACAGTTGCAGCGAACTCACTGCATCGAGGTCGGCAACGAGCGCTATCAATACGCGGCGGCGAGCAATTCGCGCACGTCGGCGGCGGAGACCTTGCGTGGCGCGGTGATTGCCAGCGCCGCGACTTCGTCCGCCACGAAGTCGGCCTTGGCGCGATCGAAGCCCACCTCGCGCAGCCGCTGCGGGATCGGAAAGCCGGCGAGCATTTGTGCAAGACGCCCGGCCGGCTCGCCGCCGAGCGCGGCGGCAAGCCGCGCCTGCGCCTGCGGCGCGGCCGCGAGATTGAAGCGGGTGACGTGCGGAAGGATGATGGCGTGGGTCTCGGCATGCGGCAGGCCGAGCCCGCCGAGCACGTGCGCGAGCTTGTGCTGCAGGGCGGTGCCGGACGCGAGCACGGTGCCGGCGAGCCAGGCGGCGATCAGGCACTCCGCGCGCGCCGCGCGGTCGTCCCCGTCGGCGACCGCGCGCGGCAGGTGCGCCGCGAAACGGGCGACGGCATCGCTCGCGAGCGCCATCAGGTAGGGCGTGCGGTCGCCGACCCACAGGGCCTCGACGCAATGGGCGATGGCATTCATGCCGCTCGCGGCGGTCACGGCCGCAGGCAACGCGAGCGTCAGATCGGGGTCGTAGATGATCGTGCGCGGCAGGACGCGCGCGTCCTTACCGGTGAATTTGCGCTCGCCCTCGCTCATGCCCCAGATCGGCGTCGCCTCGGAGCCGGAATAGGTGGTGGGCAGCGCGAGGATGGGCAGGCCGAGTTCGCGCGCGATGATCTTGGCGAGCCCGATGGCGGCGCCGCCGCCCGCGGCGATCAGCCCATCGGCCGCGCGCGCCGCCGCGATGCCTTGCTCCGCCACCGCCTTCGGCACGTGCACCACCGCCTGCGCGTGCAGGGCGGCCGCGCGCGCCCCCAGAATCGCGATGAGCTCGGCGCCGAGGCGCGCGCCGCTGCCGGGCGTCGCGATCACCAGCGCGCGCTCGCACCCAAGCCGCGCCGCCTCCTCGCCGACGCGCGCGACCGCGCCCGGGGCGAACACCACGCGCTGGCATTGGATGTCGTGAGTGAACGATGCGACCATCAGACGCGCCCGCCCGCCGATCCGCCCACCGACGCAGGCGGATCATTGTAGCTCGCATTGTCCGGCACGTCGTGCAAATATCGCCGATGCAGCACGCGCGGGAGCGCGCCGACGCGCTCGGCGGCTTCCGCGCCAACAACAGTCACCACGGCGTTCCAGCGGAGGGAGCCCATGCCATCCACAATCACACGCCGCGCGCCTGGAGCCGCGGCCGGCTTGCTCGTCGCCTTCGTCGCGGCCGCGGCCGTCGCAGCGAGCACGGCAACCGCGAAGGCGCAGACTTACGGCTTCGCCACGCTGCAGCCCGGCACCCTCAACCACACCACCGCCTCGGCGATCGCCAAGGTGCTCAAGGAGAAGGCCGGGCTCAACGTGCTGGTGCAGCCGACCGCCGGCGACCAGGTGATCGTGCCGATGGTCGCCCGCGGCGAGGCCGAGATCGGCATCTCCAACGCCATGGAGGTGCATGACGGGCTCGCCAAGGGCTTCAAGGACCTGCGCATCATCGCCGCGGCGCACGCATTGCGGGTGGGGTTCTTCGTGCGCAAGGACTCCGGCATGCGGACGGTGGCGGACCTCAAGGGCAAGCGGGTGCCGTCGGGATTTTCCGCCATGCGGGCGCTCGAGCCGACCGTGCGCGCGATTCTCGCGACTGCCGATCTCGGCGAGAAGGACATCAAGCCGGTGCTGGTGCCCAACGTGATCCGCAGCGCCGACGACTTCGCCTCCGGCGCGGCGGATGCGTTCTACTTCGCGTTCGGCGCGCCGAAGGTGCGCGAGGTCGACGCCACGGTGGGCGGCATCCGCATGACCGAGATCGACGAGAAAGGGATGCCCGCCGCGCGCAAGATCGAGCGCTGGGGCTACCTGACCGAGGTCGCCCCGGGGCCGGTCTTCGTCGGCGTCGAGAAGCCGATGAAGGTTTACAGCTTCGACAACCTCATCTTCACCAGCGACAAGACCAGCGACCAATTCGTGTTCAAGATCCTCGACACGCTGTTCAAGAACAAGGACGACCTGATCGCGGTGCAGCCGGTGCTGCGCGAGTTCACCCCGGCCTTCGCCTACAAGCAGTACGACGTCGCCTACCATCCGGGCGCGGTGAAGTACTTCAAGGAACACAATATCGAGCCCAAGCCGGTGAACTGAGAAACCGGCGCCAAGCCGGCGCCGCGAATGCTGCAAAAAAGACCAGGGAGGAAACTGCCATGTCCACGACGCGATGCCTGATCGCGGCCTGCGCCGGCGCGGCCGTGCTCGCGCTGACGAGCGGGGCCGGAAAGGCGCAGACCTTCGGCTTCGCCGCGATGCAGCCGGGCACCATCAATCACACCACCAGCTCGGCCATCGCCAAGGTGCTCAAGGAGAAGGGCGGGCTCAACACGCTGGTGCAGGCGACCGCCGGCGAATCCGTGATGATCGCGATCGTCGGCCGCGGCGAGGCGGATTTCGCCATGGCCAATGCCCCCGAGCTCGGCATCGCGCTCGCCAACAACGGGCAGCCCAACCTTCGCATCATCGGCCCGATCTATACGCTCAAGACCGGCTTCTGGGTGCGCAAGGACAGCGGCATGCACACCGTCGCCGACCTGCGCGGCAAGCGCGTGACCATGGGCTATTCCGCCATGCGCGCGCTCGATCCGATGTCGCGCGCCATCCTCGCCGCCGGCGGGCTCGGCGAGAATGACATCAAGCCGGTGCTGGTGCCCAACGTCATGCGCTCGGCGGACGACTTCGTCGCCGGCGCGGCCGATATGTTCATGTTCGCCTTCGGCGCACCCAAGGTGCGCGAGGTCGACGCCACCGTCGGCGGCACCCGCTTTCTCGCGATTCCGGACGCGCCCGGAATGGCCGCGGCGCGCAAGATCTCGCCCTACGGCTATCTGAGCGACGTCGCACCCGGCCCGATCTTCATCGGCGTCGAGCAGCCGATGAAGTGCTACACCATCGACAACATCCTGTTCACCAACGCCAAGGTGCCGGACGACGTGGTGTACAAGGCGATCGAGACCATGGCGGCCAACACCGCCGACATGGTCGCCATCGCGCCGAACCTGCGCGAGTTCTCCGCCGCCGGACTTAACAAGGCATACGACTTTCCCTACCATCCCGGCGCCTTGAAATACTTCAAGGACAAGCACATCGAAGCCAAGGCGTTTCCGTGAACGAACAGCCTGCGGATACGGCGAAGGCAGCCTCCTCCGCCGTATCCCGGACGACTACGCTCGCGACCGATACCCTCCAGGCTCTGCTGCTGATCTGCGTCGTCGGCTGGGTGCTCGACATCCCGCGGCGCGCCTTCGGGCTCGCGTTCTATACCGAGCAGCTGCTGGCGGTGTGCCTGGGGCTTTCGCTCGCGCTCTGCTTCATCGGCGGCGGGACGCGGCGGCCGTCGCGCTTCGACTGGGGCGGCGCCATCGCCTCGTTCGGCCTCGCCGCCTATGTCGCCTATCGTGTCGCCAGCTCGGCACCCGTCCCGCCCGCGCTGATCGGCTGCCTGGCCGCGAGCCTGGCATGGACCTTCGTCGGCAGCCGCGCCTGGGCGATGCGGTGGTTCGACTGGATCGCCGCCGCGCTGTCGCTGATCATCTGCCTCTACATCACGGTGCGCTACGAGCCGCTCACCTATGAGATCGCGTTGTTGCCGACTGAAGGCGTGATCGGCAGCGCGATCCTGGTCCTGCTCGTGCTCGAGGCGACGCGGCGCACCGCCGGCGCGACGCTCGTCGCCATCATCGTGGTGCTGATCGTCTACGTCTTCGTCGGCCCGCACCTGCCCGGAGACTTTGCCACCCGTCCGGTCACGCCCGAGCGCCTGCTGGTCTATTTCGGTCTCGACGTCAACGGCATGATCGGGCCGCTGCTCGGCGTGGCGATCCTGATCGTGGTGCCGTTCACGCTGATGGGGCAGGTGCTCGGCCGCACCGGCGGCGCGGCGTTCTTCGCCGATATCGCGATGTCGGGCATGGGGCAGTTCCGCGGCGGCGCCGCCAAGATCGCGGTGGTCGGCTCGGCGCTGTTCGGCATGATCTCGGGCGCGGCGGTGAGCAACGTCGTGGCGGTCGGCATCATCACCATCCCGCTGATGGTGCGGTCCGGGTTCTCGCCCTACCGCGCGGCCGCGATCGAATCGGTCGGCTCGACCGGCGGCCAGCTGATGCCGCCGGTGATGGGCGCGGCGGCATTCATCATGGCGGAGTTCCTGCAGGTCTCCTACGGCGCGGTCTGCATCGCGGCGGCCATCCCCTCGCTGCTGTACTACGCCGCGTTGTTCATGCACGTCGACCTGGAGGCGGCCAAGCATCGCATCGGCGCGGCCCAGGTCGAGAACGTGCCGTCCTTCCTCGAAGTCATCAAATCGGGCTGGCATTTCCCCATCCCGATCGCTTTTCTGATCATCACCATCGCCTATCCCGAGGTTTTCCAGATCCCGATCGAGCGGGCGGCGATCTACGCGACCGCCATCCTGATCGTGCTGTGCCTGATTTTCGGCTACCGCGGCCGGCGCATCTCGCTCGGCGAGATCGCGCGCGCGGTGCTCGACAGCGGGCGCGCCGCGCTCGATATCGTGCTGATCGGCGCGGCCGCCGGCATGGTGGTCGGCGCGCTCAACATTTCGGGCATCTCGTTCGGGCTGACACTTCAGCTGATCGCGATCAGCGGCGAGAGCCTGCTGGTGCTGCTGCTGCTCACCGCCGGCATCAGCATCATCCTGGGCATGGGCATGCCGACGATCAGCGTCTACGTGCTCACTGCGACGCTGCTGGCGCCGTCGCTGGTCAAGCTCGGCGTCACGCCGATGGCGGCCCACATGTACGTGATGTATTTCGGGATGCTGTCGATGATCACGCCGCCGGTGGCGATCGCAGCCTATGCCGCCGCCAACATCGCGCGGGTGTCGGGCTGGACCACGGGATGGACCGCGGTGATGGTGGGATGGAGCACGTTCTTCATTCCGTTCCTGTTCGTGCTCGAGCCCAGCCTGTTGATGGACGGTCCGGTCTGGCTGATCGCGTGGAACCTTGCCCGCAACCTGCTCGGGATTCTGGTCGGCACCGCCGCGATCGTCGGCTACATGCTGTTTCCGCTAACGCTGCCGGCGCGCATGCTGTACGGCGCCGCCGCGCTCGCCATCCTCATTCCCGCCGATGCCTTCCGCGGCGCCGGCCTGCTCGACTGGATCGGGCTCGGCGGCAGCGTGGCGCTGCTCGCATTCGACTATCTGCGTGCCCGCAGCCAGCCGAAGGCGCACGCCGTCGAGCCGGAAGCGGCGTCGTAAGCGCAATCCGCCTCATACCTCGCCGCGGCCAGCAGTCTTCGAGACGCCGCGCCGCTCACCGACGCGGATGCGGACTTGGCCTTTGCCGCGCGCCTCCTCAGCACGAGGGTGAGAGAGCTATCAATGCGCGCGGATGTCCTCGCGCCAGATGCCGAGCGCCTCCTGGGAGGGGCGGTCGGAGATCGAGAACAGCACCGATTCCTTTGCGGCCTGGTGCGCGTAGTGCTTCCACGGCGGCACCACGAACACGTCGTTGGGGCCCCATTCCAGCACCTTGCCGTCCACGGTGGTGCTTCCCTGCCCTTCGGCGCAGACGAACACGGTGCCGTCGGTCGCGCGGTAGGGCTCGCCCTTGAAGCCCTTCGGGAACAGCGCGAGGCTTGCCCCCATGGTGGGCAGCACCGGGCCGCCGGTGATCGGATTGGCGTAGCGCACGCGCGCACCGTGGCGCTTGTCGATATCGCCGGCCTTCATCATGCGCTCGACGATCGGGCGCGTGCGGGCATAGGTGTAGTTGATCACCGGGCTGCGGTTCAGATGCGCGGGCGCGCCGTCCGGCAGCACGCCGGAGCCGTAGAACGCGAGCGAGTCGCCGTCGCCGCGGTTGGTGGGCTGCGTCGCCTCCTGGAACTGCTCGGCGAACGAGGTCTCGAAGAAGTTGACCTGCGGGAAGTCGAGCACGTCGAGCCACAGCATCGGCTTGTCCGAGGTGTTGCCGTGGTCGTGCGGCGCCCAGTTGGCGGTGATGACGAAGTCGCCGGGCGACATGAACGCCTTCTCGCCCTCGACCGCGGTATAGGCACCCTCGCCGTCGAGCACGAAGCGGATCGCGGAGGAAACGTGACGGTGAGCGGGAGCGACCTCGCCCGGCAGGATCATCTGAATGCCGGCGAACAGCGTGTTGGTCGCCTTCGACTCGCCGCGCATCGCCGGGTTCTCCAGGATCAGCACCCGGCGGATCGCCTCCTCGGCGCTGATCAGCCCGCCCGAT
>DATBKV010000153.1:0-52853 GCA_036555745.1 Xanthobacteraceae bacterium
CGCGAGCTTCAACGCGCAGAGTTTTGGCGGACGCGTCGAGAGCGGCTACCGCTTCGCCACTTGGTACGGCGGCGTGACGCCCTACGCCGCGATCCAGGCGCAGAATTTTCACACCCCGAGCTATGCCGAGACCGACACCAATGGCGGCGGCTTCGCGCTCGCCTACAACGCGCGCACCGCGACCGATACCAGGAGCGAGCTCGGCGCGCGCTTCGACCGGCTGATCGCGTTCTATCCCGGTGCTGCGCTGTCGCTGCGGGCGCGGCTCGCCTGGGCGCACGACTGGGTCAGTGATCCGAGCCTCGCCGCGGTGTTCCAGACGCTTCCGGGCGCGAGCTTCATCGTCAACGGCGCGCTCCCGGCCAAGGACTCCGCGCTCGCCTCCGCCGGCGCCGAATATCGCCTCGCCAGCGGCGTCACCCTGCTCGCCAAGTTCGACGGCGAGTTCGCCAGTCACTCCTCCACCTACGCCGGCACCGGCACCATCCGCTACGCATGGTGAGCCGCGTGCGTATGTCCCGCGCGCAGCGCAATTGACCGCGTGTCCCGGGCGCAGCGCAGCATGGAGCGCAGCGGAATGATGCGGTGCAGACCCCCGACCGTTCCGGACACGTAGTCTCCTCGCTGGAGGAAAATGAGCATCGCGAAGCTGGCGGTCCCGGATCAGCGGTGCACCGCTCCGCAACGGCTGCGCGCTGCATCGCATCCGGGACACGCGGATGCTTACAGGGCTAGCTCGCCTGACAGATCACGCCAATCAGGATTGAATTGATCGACCAGAGCGATCTTCCATGCTCGCCGCCAGCGCTTCAGCGCTGCCTCACGGGTGCGAGCTTCCAAGATGGACGAATATTCCTCGTAGTATACCAGCATGATCACGCCATACCTTCGTGTGAATCCCGGCACCACCTTGGTCTTGTGTGCGGCGAGGCGGCGGATGAGGTCGTTGGTCACACCGACGTAGAGAACCCCACGCGGGCGATTTGCAACAATGTAAACGAAGAAACGGCGACCCATTCCCGACCCCACAACTCGGCCGAAGGGTAGCACGTCAGCATCCGATCGTCTGTCCCGGGCTCAGCGCGCTAGCTCTCTTGTGTCCCGGGCGCAGCGCAGCACGAAGTGATGCGCTGCAGACCCGGGACCGTTACGAACACATAGGCTCGTCGCTGGGGGAACTTGGCATCGCGAAGCTGGCGGTCCCGGATCAGCGGTGCACCGCTCCGCAAGGGCTGCGCGCTGCACCGCATCCGGGACACACAGATGTACCGGCACGGTGCGCTAGCGTCGTGAGCCCGCGCTCGCGCTCGTGTCCCGGGCGCAGCGCAGTGACCGCGTGTCCCGGGCGCAGCGCAGCATGGAGTGCAGCGGAATGATGCGCTGCCGACTCCCGACCGTTCCGAACACATAGGCTCCTCGCTGGGGGAAAATGAGCAGCGCGACTCCGGCGGTACCGGATCAGCGGTGCACCGCTCCGCAACGGCTGCGCGCTGCATCGCATCCGGGACACGCGGAGGTGCCGCAAGATGCCAGTTGAGCTGCACCTCATTGGGCGGCATGCCGCGTTTCATTGCCGCAGGCGCGGCTGCAGGCCACATGGCGGCAAGTCGCACGGCCGCGCACAATAACGCGCGCGCGGCTGGGAACCGGGCGAGGCCGCGAAGCGTTGCGCTATGGGGATAGACCCGCGATCATCGCGCGGGGAAAACGGGGGGCCATACCAATGCACATGCCGAACGCCGACTATTTCCGCCGTCAAGCCGCCACCTGTCTTCGGCTGGCGCAGGGTTGCCGCGACCTCGAGGTGGCGCGCGGCCTGTTCGGGCTGGCGCACGAGTTCAAGGCCAAGGCGGCCGAGATCGACGGCTTGCAGTCAGTATCGTTCGCCCCGATCGGGGAAGACCCAGAGGCTGCCCGCGGATAACGATTGAGCCTGGCCCGGAAGACGGGCCGTTCGCAGCGGTTTTGGTCCGAATGCGGCGGAAACTACCTTTCCCAAGGCCGATTTCAGGCGGTTCACCCCGGCTCGATCGATTGTGTGCGCTTGCCGCAACACCCGCCAGGATTTTTGGCGCCGCCATATTGCCGGACGGATTGCCTGATCTGATGCCGGTTATCGTCAATGAATCGGGGGGTTCATCATGACGAGCTGGCCTTCACTCCAATCCGCGACCACGGCCCGCTTTGACGCCGGCGAGCTGCGTGCGCTCATCGCCGAGCATCTGGGCGTCGACATCGCGCGCGTCACCGACGAGGCGCATTTCAGAGATGATCTCCGAGCCGACTGGCTCGACCGGATCGAGTTGATGATCGCGGTCGAGGATCGGTTCGTCGAGGTGGAGATCACCGATGACGATGCCGACCAGATCTGTGCCGTCGGCGACCTCATCCGCCACGTCGAAAGCGTCATGACCGAGAGCGCGGCAGCGCCGCGCTGCCGCCGCCGCGGCGGGGCTCCGGCCGTCCACGAGCTGTGGGCGGCGGCGCACCACGTGCGGCGGCCCTGGAAGGCGAGGACCACCGCGCCGCTGGCGGGCTGGTAGCGCGCATCGAAGCACGCCGTCCGCGCGGCGCTGGCGCCGAGAGGCCGCGCCCTTGCCGCGTGTCAGCGCGTGCGCGAGCGGTCGGCATAGGCGCGACGAGCGCCATCACGAATGCGCCTCACGCTCGATCGCAGCCTTGTTGTCCAGGCAGTAATAGCCGGCCAGCCGGGTCAGCAGCTTCCGGTCGGTCCAATCCTTGAGCACCCGGCTGACGTTTTCCCGCGCGATGCCCGCCATCGCCGCGAGATCGCTCTGCGTCACCTTCTGCCGCACCAGGATGCGCCCGCCGGGCACGTCCTGACCGAACGCCTCCGCGAGACTCAGCAAGGCGCGGGCGACGCGTCCCTTCACCGGCAGAAAGCTGGTCGCGGTCAGGGCATCATTGGTGTCGCGCAGGCGGCGGGCCAGCAGGATCATGACGTGGCGATGGAGTTGCGGGTCGGATCGGCCGAACTCGTCGAAGGCGGCGCGGCTGATGAAACTCAGCTTGGAGTCGCGTAACGCGGTGACCGAGGCGGAGCGGGGTGCGCCGTCGATCATCGACAGCTCGCCGACGATCGAGCCGGGCCCCAGAATCGCGAGAATGCGTTCGCCGCCGCCCGGCGCCACGATGCTGGCCTTGAGCAGGCCCTCCTCGATGCGATAGCAGCCGTCGCCTTCGTCGCCGAGAAGAAACAGCATCTGGCCCGCAGCCAGGGAGGACGTGCGCGCCTTCGCGAACAGTCCGCGCGAAAGCTCCGCCGGAAGCGCTGCGAGCATGTTGTTGGGCGGCGGCGGTGGTTTCGCCATTGCACCTCCCATGGCTGACGCGCCGAAAGGCGGCGGCGCGAACGGCGGAGCCCGTGGATGAACGCCGCCCCCGCTAGTATGGCGGTTCAGAAGTCCGCATCATTCTTGCGGCGAGTCCGAAATGCGGACTTCGGAACCAAGCCATACTAGATCAATAAGTGGCGAGTGTCCCTCGATTCCGAAGTTCGCAAACGAGAGTGCCGCACAATCATGCGAACTTCGGCATCGGGACACTAGCGCCTTATAGCAAAAAATCACGCCATGAACTCGCGCCGTGCGCGACCGCCGGCCGGCCGGGCGGGCGCAAAACACATCCTTGTGACCGGGGTCACAGCGCAAATCCGTGCCGACCGTACTGTCGCAGCATCGATCGGACGATGGTCGTCCCGGTCCCAAAAGGAGAGAGAGGCATGTTCACCAGGTCCAAGAAGATCCTCACCGTCGCGGTCGCCGCCATCGCGCTCACCGCCGCTTCGCTGGCGGCAACCGGCGATGCGCTCGCCAAGGGCGGCGGGGGCGGCATGGGACACGGCGGCGGTTTCGGTCACGGCCACGGCTGGGGACACGGCTGGCGTCACGGCTTCGGCTACGGCGTCGTCGTGATCGACAGCGGCTGCTGGCGGTGGGTGCCGGGCTACGGCAAGGTCTACGTCTGCTACTGATCGGGCAGAACACCGCTGCCGCGAGCCCCGGTCGCGCACCGCACGCCGGGGCTCTTCTTCGTTCTGAGCCAGTCGGCGGCCTTCCATCCTTTCCAAGCAGCGGCGCACACCGCTTTAAGCCGCTCACGCGCTTAACAACCGCCCTGCGCCGGCGACCTCGCAGTCCGAGTGGTGACTGTCCGGAACCGAAGCGCATGCGCCATTTTGCCAGGCCGGGGTCGTTTGCAACCGCCGGAGCGATCAACTACCGTCGAAATCGAGTGGCATCGGCAGGCCTGGGCCCGCACGCACCGGCGTGCCCGCGGGTCCAAGAATTCAAAAGAGAACGGTCGGCTCTGGCCTGCGCGCCGGGTCGCCATAGCGCCGGCGCCGCACGCGTGACGCGAGGGGGCGGCTATGCGCCGCACGCGATCGTTGGGAGCCGTGACGTGGCCGGCAACCGCCGCCGGCGCAGTCGTGTTGGCAGCGACGCTGACGTTCGGCGCGCGCGCGGCCGACGATAAGCCCCACCTCATGAAGATCACGCTGCCGACGATCGACGACGCTCTGCACCAATACGCCAGGAATTACGCCGCCGTACTCGAGCGGCACTCGGGCGGGCGCATCAAGGTCGAGATCTACCCCGCGAGCCAATTGGGGTCGATCGAGCGGCAGACCCAAGCTGTGCAATTCGGCGCGATCCAGTGCCAGATCGTAGCGCCGGAATTCCTGGCCGGCGTCGACGAGCGCTTCGAAGTGCTGGCGGCCCCCGGCCTGGTCACCTCCATGGCGGACGGCCAACGCGTCGCCGCCGACCCGGCGGTGGTCAAGCTGATGCTTGGGCTCGGCGCCGACAAGGGGCTGCACGGCGCCGCACTGTTCATGAACTCACAGTCCGCCGTCATTGCCAGGACCCCGATCCGCCGCCTCGCCGATTTCAAGGGCAAGAAGATCCGGATCTTCGCCTCGCAATTCCAGATCGTGGCCATGCAACGGCTCGGCGCCACGCCCAAACCGATGACCTTGGCCGCGGTGCTGCCGGCGCTGCAGGACAACGCCCTCGACGGCGCGGTTTCCAGCATCGCGGTGTTCAGCACCATGCATTATCAACAGGCGGCCAAATACGTGACCGACACCGGCCAACCCGCCATCTTCGGAATCGTCGAGATCAGCAAGAAATGGTACGACGCATTGCCCGCCGATCTACGCCAGATCATCGACCGGGACGCCGCCTCCCAGGCCCTGGCGATCGATCCGCAGACGGTCGCCATCAACGAGCGGGCCCGCAACTCATGGCTCGAGGCCGGCGGCGAATTGATCAGCCTGCCGGGCGACGAGCAGTCGTCGATGCTGCAGACGCTGGCGAGCGTCGGCGCAGACGTGTCGAAGACGAAGCCGCAACTCAGCGCGGCCTATCAAGTGGTCACGGAGGCCGCACAACGCCCGCGATAAGCAGAGACGCTTCCGGTGCTTGACGGTCGCCGACCTCCCCATCGCACAGCAGTGCGGGGAGTGACGAGGCTGCAATCGCCGACAAATCAGAAGAAGCTGAAGAAGCCATGACCGGGGACTCCCCGCCAGAGGAAGAACAGGAGGGTGATATGCGGTTTCAGGAACGCCCAACCGCAGCGCAGGCGGCCTCCGCCGCAGGCGCGCTCGTGTTGCTGCTCGCGCTGACGCTGGGCGCGGCGCGGGCGGACGACAAGACCTACGTGATGAAAGTCACGTTACCGACCATCAACGACGCGCCGCATCTGTTCGCCAAGAACTTCGCCGCCGCGGTCGAACGCGACTCGGGTGGACGCATCAAGTCGGAGGTCTATCCGGCGAGCCAGCTCGGTTCGATCCCGCGGCAGATCGAAGGCACCCAGTTCGGCGCGATTCAGGTGGCAACCATCCCGCCGGAGTTCTTCGTCGGCGTGGACGAGCGCTTCGAGGTGATGGCCGCGCCCGGCCTGATCGATTCCATGGAGCATGGACAGCGTCTCGCCGCCGATCCCGCGGTGTTGAAGCTGATGCTCGGGCTCGGCGCCCACAAGGGGCTGCATGGCGTTGCTCTCTACATTGCCCAGCCATCCTCCGTCATCTCGAGAACTCCGATCCGTCACCTTGCCGACTTCGCAGGCAAGAAGATCCGGGTGTTCGCCTCGCAGTTCCAGACAGTCGCATTCGATCGGCTGGGCGCGACCCCCGTGGCGATGACGCTTGGCGATGTCCTGCCGGCGCTTCAGCAGGGCGCCATCGACGGCGCGATCGCCGGTATCGGCGTCTTCACCAACATGCACTTTTACGACGCCGCAAAATATGTCACCGAGACCAACCAGCCGGCCATCTTCATCATCGTCGAGGTCAGCAAGAAATGGTACGAGTCGCTGCCCCAGGACCTGCAGCAGATCGTCGACCGGGACGGTCTGTCGGAATCGCTGGCGATCAATGCGCCGGCGCTCAAGATGTATCACGCCCAACGCAAGGCCTGGACCAGCAACGGCGGCGAACTGATCAGCCTGCCGCAGGACGAGCAGGCATCCATGATGCGGACACTCGCGAGCGTGGGCGAGGACGTTTCCAAGGGCAAGCCGGCGCTGCACGCGGCCTACGAAATCGTCAGCGACGCCGCCAAGCGGACGCGGCAGGCGCCGAGCCAGTGAGCCCGGGCTTGCCGCGGCGCGGCTGCCGACAACGGGCCGGGATCATTTCGAAGGGCGGACGCTTCTCGACTTGGGGGCGTCCGCGACAATCCGGATCAGGGGTCAAAGGATGATCGAAGCGGTGCTCACGGCCGTGCGCTGGCTGCTCGCGCTTACCCGCGCCGCGGCGGCAATTCTTCTCATCTCCAGCGTGGCGATCAATTTCGCCAACATCATCGGCCGGTATTTTTTCAGCGTTTCACTGCCATGGGCGGAAGAGATCATGCTCTTCCTCATGGTCGGCTGCGTGTTCACGGGCTGCTGCGCGGTCGCCTGGGAAGGGCGCCAAATCCGCATGGACGTCGTGCTCGCGATGATGCCGGCGAGGCTGCGCGATTTCTTCCATCTGCTGTCCGAGCTCGTGCTGATCGCGGCCGCCGCCGCGGTCGCGGTGTTCGCCTTGCCCGTGCTCACCCAGCTGGCGGAATTCGACGAGCGCAGCCAGGCGGCGAATTTTCCGCTCGTCATTCCGCAGGCGATGGTGCCGGTGGGATACACCCTGATGGCGGTACTGGTGGCCGTGCGGCTGCTGGTGCGGGGCAGATCGGGAGCGGGCGGCGCCCACTCCTAGTGGCGAGCAGCGGGCAGCTACAATGGCCTATTTGATCTATTTCGGCCTGCCGCTGATTCTGCTGATCATCGGCTTTCCGATCTTCCTCATTCTGCTGGTGACCTCGATCGTCGCAGTGCTGACGGTCGCCGATGTGCCGACCGAGACCATCCAGACCTACATGTTCGGGAGTCTCGACAACTTTCCGCTGCTCGCCGTGCCGTTCTTCGTGCTCGCCGGCGAGATCATGGCGCAAGGCGGCATCGCGCGGCGCGTCATCGCGATGGTCATGGCCATCGTCGGCGGGGTACGCGGCTCGCTGGCGGTGACGACCGTAGCGGCGTCCGAGCTGTTCGGGGCGATGTCGCACACCGCGGTCGGCACGGTGGTGGCGATGGGACGGATGATCTATCCCTCGCTCAAGCAGGGCGGCTACAACGAGCGCTTTGCCGTCGGCCTGATCGCGTCCTCGGGCGCGATCGCCGTGGTCATCCCGCCTTCGATCGCGATGATCCTTTACGCCATCTCGGCCGAGCAGTCCGCCGTCCTGCTATTCACCGCCGGCATCCTCCCGAGCCTTCTGATCGGCGCTATCGATGCAGCCTACGTGATGAGCTATGCCAGGCTGAAAGGAGTGCCGCGGGGAGCGCCCGCGCGCTGGGACATCATCTGGAAGACGAGCAAGGAGGCGAGCTGGTCGATCGGCTCGCTGGCGGTGATCTTCGGCGGCATCTACGGCGGCGTGTTCACCCCGACCGAGGCCGCCGGCGTCGCCGTCGTCTATTCGCTGCTCATCACCATGTTCGTGCATCGCGAGGTCGACCTCGCCGGTCTGTGGCGCATCCTCACCGCCTCCGCCTTCCTGATCTCCCAGATCCTGCTGATCGTGACCTCGGCCGGCATCTACTCGTGGCTTTTGACCACCAGCGGAATCCCGCAGCAGATCGTCGCCTCGATCAATGCCATGCACATGCCGGCCTGGGAGCTGCTGCTCATTCTCAATGTCGGGCTGCTGCTGGCCGGAAGCTTCCTGGAGCCGCCGGCGGCGATCCTCATCCTCACGCCGCTGCTGTTGCCGATCGTGCGCGGCGTCGGCGTCGATCCCATTCACTTCGGCATCATCGTCGCGGTCAATCTGAGCCTCGGCATGTACGCGCCGCCGTTCGGGTTGAACCTGTTCACCTCGCAGGCGATCTTCGACGCGCCGCTCAGCCGCATCTATCTGGGCGTGCTGCCGTTCCTGCTCATCAACTTCGGGGCACTGATGATCATCACCTATGTTCCCGCGATCTCGATGGCGCTCATCGGCCGTTGAGCGCCGGCGCCTGGGAGCCTTTGTCCGAATAGCTGCTGGCTATCGGCAGCATGAGGAGGCTCCCCAAGTGTTATGGCGCATGAGCGCAGGTGATGCGCGCGCCCTTCGAGGCCCGCGATTTTACCGCAGCGGACATCCGGCGATCGGCATCCGACGCAGCACAAGTGATCGACTGCAGTCAATTCACGCCGCCGCAGACGTTGTTTCATTGACACCGTTCAAAACTCTGTTTTGATGATGGGAGAGTTGTAGCTTCCGCGCTGGCACTGGGGGAAGCATCATGGCTCGTCATTTGGAGAACTTCGTCAGTATCCGCCCGTTGCTGCCGAGGATCACCGAAACAAGAGCCCCGCGCACCGAGGTCTCGACGCCAGCGAGCCCAGCCGAGCTGACTTACGCGCAACTTCTCTCGGAAGCCAACCTCAACTACTTCCATCGCGAATTCGCGGTAGCGGTCGACAACTATACGGCGCTGCGCGAAAGGATGCTGCTGGAGAGCCATCCGGAGCTGCCGTGGGCGCCCGGCATCTGGAAGAGCCTGGGCGATGCCGTGCACAAGGTCGACTTCGACCGCATGGCTGAGCTGGCGCGGCAACACGTCATCTCGCTGCCGCCAGGCGATCCGATCGTCATGCCGACGCTGGGGGCCAGCGCGCGCATTGCGCTCGAGACCGTGACTCCCAATCCGGCATTCCAGCCGTTCACCGCGATCAAGCTCGACGCCGGCCTCAAGTCGGCGGCCGAGATCACCGGACTGCGGACGCGCGCCCGGGCGCTCGTGACGCAAGGCCAGCTCGACCAGGCACAAAAGCTCTACCAACAGGCCAAGGACGGCGCGAGCGCGCGCAACGATTTCCTCACGGCAGCCGAGATCGCGACCGAGGCCGGGGCGATGAATGCCACCTATGCTCCGGCGGCGACGCGCGCCGCAGCACTCGCGGCGGCGCAATCGAGCTTTGCGGAAGCGCAGACGCTCTACGGACAGCTCGGCGAACCCGACGCGCAGAAGGCGGTGGCCGCGAACATCGCCACCGTCCAGCACGAAATCGCCGGCCGAACCGGGCCGGCGCCCATTCCGACCGACACGCGCGCCGTGAAGGTCAGGCTGCATGGCGGAATCACCGGAACGCTGGGGGACATTTTCACGACCGCGTCCGGCACGACGGAGCGGCCAATCGGAGCGATCAGGTTCATCCCGCCGCAGACACAGCAGACCTATTTGATCGGACACGCCGGCGCCTGGGCCTCGAGCATCTCGGTGGCGGCGACGCAGGTGCCGCCGCCCAAGCGCACGCTGGGTGTGTTCGTCGCCGGAAGAACGCAGACCGTGGCGCTCGATACCGCCGCGTTCCGCGGCAATCTCGTCGACATGGTCTACCGGCCGCGCATCAACGGCACGAGCCTGGATGACATTTCGTTCGAGCCGCTGCTCGTCCCCAACTTCGTCGCCTACATCCCGCACCTGTATTTTTTCGTTCTTCCGATCTGTCTGGGCGACACCTACGTGGCGATGGGGCGTTACGCGGACGCGCTCGGCGAGTATCGCGCGGCACGCGCCTATCCCTACATGTCGGCGCTGCTCGAGGCGCCGTTCCTGTGGCAGAAGATGGCGGGTGCCTACCTGGCCTGGGGCAAGGAGCTCTTTCGCAGCAACGACACGGCCAACGCCAAGACCCAGCTCGAATTCATCGTCGCCAGCAATCTCACGGTCCCGGGCTCGGAGCTCTATTCGAGCCCGTTCGCGCCGCTCGCGGCGGCCGTCACCGATGTGGTTCACCAAATCAAGGGAGAGCCGCACGGAGACATCAACTGGAGCGTTTCGGCGCTCGTCGTCGACGCCTATTCGCAGCTCAGCAAAATCGCAAAGAACAAGAATTTTTTCGGCATCGGCCCCGATGAGTACCCGATCTTTCGCTACCGATATCTCCAGAATGTCGCCAACTATCTTGCCGACGCGGCCATTCAGACCGAGCGCACCTTCATCCAGTTTCGCTCGACCGCCGAGCAGCAGAAGCTCGACCGGCTCAACATGCAGTCCGCGGTGCAGCTCAACGCCACCAGCGTGGCGGTGGAGCAATCGCGCCTGAACGAGACCAATGATGACCTGCGCGCGGCGCAACAGACGACGGCCTATGCGGTGGACCGGCGGAACCAGGCCCAAAACGCGCTCAACGACTGGAATACGCTCGGCTTCGAATCGGCGCGGCAGGACTTCTATCTTACCTGGGCCGCGAACTCCTCCAACGACACCAAGATCACCTTCACCAACGCGATGTACGAGGGCTCCCGGCACGATTTCAACGACATCTCAGCCCGCGACTTCATAAGCAAGATCGCCAGCAGGCGCTCCTGGATCGACTGGACGCTGCAGCAGCACAAGCTGCAGGACCAGGTCGCCGACGCCGCCGACGAAATCGCCATCGCGCAGTCGCGTCAGCAGGAGGCCGCCGATCGCGTCCAGACGCAGCAGCTTTCGGTCCTCCTGGCGCAGCAGCGCCTGCAGGGTTCGCTCGACATGCTGAGCTATTCGCAGGAGCGCATGTTCAACGAGGACATGTGGTTCCGCCTGGCCGCGCAGCTTCAGGACATGGCGCGCCAATATCTCGACATGGCGATCTATGCGGCACTGCTGATGCAGCGCGCCTACGAGCTCGAGACCGACCGGGCGCTCAACCTCATCCGCACCGACTACGGCATCGGCGCCAACGACGGCCTCCTCGGCGGCGACTATCTCAAGCGGGATATCATGCAGTTCACGCTCGACGACCTGCAGAACGCCCGCAAGACCAGCCCGGTGCGGGTTACGCTGTCGCTGCGCAACGAATTTCCGGCGGCATTCGCCCGCTTCGTGCGAACCGGCGTGCTGACGTTCCACACCGATCTCGAGTTCTTCGATCGGCTGTATCCCGGCTCGTATCGTCGCCAGATCAAGACCGTCGAGGTCTTCGTCGAGGGCCTGCTGCCGCTCGAGGGCGCGAGCGGGTTCCTGGTGCACGGCGGCATTTCACGCGAGTGGCGCCAGATCGGCGGCGCATGGGCCAAGCCGCCGCGCGTGCTGCCGACCGACCGGATGATCCTGTCGAGCTACCAGCTTCGCCGCGATCTCTCGGTGTTCGCCCCGTCCGAGGATAAGCTCGGCCTGTTCGAGAATCTCGGGCTGCAGGGAAATTGGGAATTGAGCATTCTGCCGTCGGGCAACGACGTCGACTACGGCGCGATCGCCGACATCCAGCTCGTGCTGTACTTTACCAGCGATTACAACGCGGATCTCGCGGCGCATCTCAAGACCGTCTATCCCAATACCGGCGCGCGTTCGACCGTGCTGTCGTCGCGATTTTCCTATCCGGACCAGTTTTACCGTCTCGACGTCGACCGCAAGGTCACCTTCGCGGTCGACGCATCGCAATTCAAGGCCAACTATGTGGCGCTCGGGCTCGCCGGACTTGCCGTCACGGTGCTGCGCAAGGACGGCACGCCGATGGCGAACACCGCGGTCACGATCAGCCGCGCCTCCGACAATTCGAGCATTGCCGCGACCACCGATGCGAACGGCGCGGTTGCCGGCGACAAGACCACGATGGCGCCATTCGCGGCATGGAAGGGCGCAAGCCCGATCGACAGCTTCACGGTCGCGTTCGCGGCCGGGGTCGACACCAAGCTGATCGGCGACGTGCAATTAGCGATCGACTACTCCTTCACCTATCGCTCCAACTGAGGGAAGACCGTCGTGGAAGCGGCGGCAAAGACCGGCGTCGACGAAGGCACGACTGATCTGCCGAGCTCGGGCGTGCAGTCGCTGGGCGACACCTTCGAGCCCAACCTGGCGATGGGCGGAGCATCCTACCGGATTCCCATCGATCTTCCCGCCGGGCCGGGCGGCGCCGTCCCCAAGCTCGATCTCCTTTATGCGACCAGCGCCGGCAACGGCAGCTTCGGACTCGGGTGGGCGTTGTCGCTGCCGTGGATCGAACGCGCGCGGTCGCTGCCGCTGGCGGCGGCCGGCGAACATTTCAACGTCTCCGGCGCGGAGCGACTGGTAGCGGCCGCGGACGGCTCCTACGCCCCGTTCATCGGCGACAGGCTGCAACGCTTCCGGCGCGAGGGCGACTTTTGGACCTCGCGAAACCCCGAATTGCTGACCATGCGTTTCGGCGCGTCGAGCGAAAGCCGGATTTCGGCCACGGTCGACGGCGCCGAACGTGTAGTGCGCTGGCTGCTCGACCGCATCACCTTTGCCAACGGTATGCAGCTCGACATCGCCTACGACAGCGACGGATCCCAACGCTACGTCAGGGAGCTGCGCTGGAGCGTGTTCCGGCTTGCGTTCGTGTACGCGCCGCGGCCGGATCCCTTCTCGCAATACGACGCCGGCTTCGAGCTGCGGACCACGCGGCGCTGCGTGCGCATCGAGCTGTATCACTCGCGACTTCCGCTTGGCGGCCTGATTCGAAGCTATGTGCTCGGATACGAGCAAGGCGCCCATACCGGCGTCTCGCTGCTGCAAAGCCTGCAGATTTCGGGCTGGCGCGAGCAGGCCGGCGCTCTGAAAGAGAGCAGGCTGCCGCCGCTGCGGCTCGACTACAACGACTTCCTGCTTGAACGCGGCAGCATCAAGCGCATGTCGAGTCAGGGCGTGCCGCCGCCCCCCATCGGCGATACGGCGACCCTGTTCGATCTGCGGGGCTCCGCCCTTCCCGGCGTGCTCGCGCTCGACGGCGATACCGGCAACTATTGGGAGAATCGCGGCGAAGGCGTATTCGGGCCACCGCAGCGCCTCGACGCGGTCCCCGGCGGCATCAGCCTCGCCGATCCGGGCGTCCGCTTTGCCGACCTCACCGGTTCGGGAACCGCCGATCTCGTTCACAACGACACGTATTATCCCAACGACCCGGAGTCCGGCTTCCTCCCGCCGCAGAAATTTTCCTTGGCGCCGACCTTCGACCTCGCCGATCCCAACGCGGTGTTGCTCGACCTGGACGGCGATCGCCGCAGTGATCTGCTCAGCGTCCGACACGGGGTGCCCATTACCTTTCTCAACCGCGGCGGGCGGACCTGGTCGGCACCGTTCGTTCAGGGAGCGGCGGCTCAGTTCGCCGGCGTCGACCTTGCCTCCGGCCGCGTCCGGTTCGCGGACATGAACGGCGACGGGATCGTCGACATGGTCGACCTGCAATCCCGGCGCATCCGCTATTGGCCGTATCTCGGTGACGGCCGCTGGGGCGAGGCGCGCGAGATGGAGGGATCGCCGGCGGTCGATTACGACAAACCGGGGACGACCGTGCTGGTGAGCGACATTGACAACGATGGCAGCGCCGACCTGGTGCTAGCCGCCTCCGGAACGGTCTCGATCTTCATCAACCGCAGCGGTGAGGGCTATGCGCCGCCGATCACGCTCGACCGCGTTCCGCTGCTTCCGGCCGGCCGCCTCGGACTCGCCGACATGCGCGGGACCGGAAGCGCGGCGCTGGTGTGGACGACCGAGGGCGGCCGCGAGGGGCAGGCCTATTGGTACCTCGAACTGATCGGTCCCGAGACGCCGCATCTGCTGTCACGGATCGACAATGGCATGGGTCGGGTCATCACGATCGTGTACGGCAGCTCGACCCAGCAGCGCATCAAGGACCTCGGCGAGGGCCGCCGCTGGAGCGGCTACCTTCCGTTCTGCGTTCCGGTCGTGTTGTCGATTACTCACAGCGACACGGTGACCGGCACCAGCACGACGACGGAGTATTCGTACCACGACGGGCACTTCGATCGCTTGTCACGCGAATACCTCGGATTCGCTCAGGTCGATTCGCATCGTAACGCCACAAGCTATGAAGCAGCCGTCATCCAGCGCATGTATTTTCACAACCGGAGCGCGTCCGCCACCGATCCGGCATTCGTGGCCGGGCGCGGCCAACCGCGCCGCACCGAGGTGCTCGACCCCACCGGCGCAGTGCGGCGAGTGGACGAAGCCGAATGGGATGCCGTCCCGGTCGCGGGCACCGCGACCGCGTACCTGGCGCTGCAGAAGCGCAAGACCGGAACGCGCATGCAGGACGGTGCGGCCTACGAGAGCGAAGACATTCTCTACGAGCACGATAGCGTCGGAAACGTCATCCGCGAGACACGGCGCGGGGATTGGCGCGACGCCGTCGGCACCGCGCACACCGATCAGCTCTCCATCGAGACCCGCTATGCAATCCAGGCCAGCGGTGAATTGACAAGCTACCAGTGCGAGATCGTCAAGCACGACGACGGCGGTCGCTTGCTCGCCCTGGAGCGGCGATACTACGACGGCCCGGATTTTCAGGGGCTCGATCTCGGCCAGGTTGACCGTGGCTTGCTTTCGCGGGTCAGCGAGGCCGTTCTCACGCAGCGCGAAGTCGACGAAGCCTACGGCGGGGCGCAACCGCTGCTCGAGCGCTTCTACCGGGTGGAGACCGATCCGGTCCGCGGCAAGCTGTGGCTGCGGGACACCGGTCGATCCAAGTTCGACGCGCTCGGCAACACGCTGGTGACGCTGAGCCCGACGGGATGCCGTCGCACCGTCACCTATGACGCCGACAACCTGCTGCCGGTGACGGTCGCCGACGACGACGGCCCGGCGCGCGTCTTCACCTTCGATCCCATCGCGCAGCAGGTGGCGCGGGTTGCGGACCGCAACGGCAACATTTTCGAGACGAGCTACGACGGGCTCGGCGCGATCGTTGCGGTATCGCGTCCCGGCGCGGTCGCCGGCAAGCCGACGGAGACTTACGAATACAGGCGCGACGCCGTCCCGACCACGCGCACACGGCGCATTCGGGTCAATGCCGACGACGATGTGCCGGGAGCCGTGACCGTCGAGTACCTCGACGGCGACAGCAAAGTCTTCCAGTCCCGTGTGCTCTGCGGCGACGGCCGTTGGGCCGTCGCCAAGCAAAAGATCATGGGCGACCATAATGCCCTGCTGCTGGAACGCGACGCCTATTTCGCGGCCAGTGAGACATTCGAGCCGCTGCCGCCGGCGGGCACGCTCGAGCGGCATTGTTTCTACGACTTCGCGCGCCGACTGGTGCGCGAGGAGACGTTCGGCGGTCATTTCACCAGTTACGAGTACGTGGCCGGCGAAGTCCGGTTCTTCGATCCGGTCGCGGCGGCGGCGCACGCCGGCAACCCGGCGGTGCCGCCGACCCGCGTCAACCGGCACGACGCCTGGGCGCGGGTGGTCGCCATCGCCGAGCAGGATGCCTCCGGAAGCTATCGGCAGGAGCGGATTTTCGACGCGGTCGGGCGGTTGAAGTCGCTCGCCGATCCACTCGGCAATACCGTGCTGCGCACGGCCTACGACTTGCGCGGCAAGCGCATTCGGATCGAGAGCGCGGACTGCGGCGTGTCGGTGGCGGTCTTCGATGCCGGCGGCAACGAGGTGCAGCGCACCGACGGTGACGGCCGCACCATCTTCTACACCCGCGACTCCTGCGGCAAGCTGCTCGAAGTACGTCGCGACGGCCCGCAGGGGCCGGTCGAAGAGACGCACAGCTACGGCACCGACCCGGCGCAGCAGCTGGTCGATCGACGGGCGCGGGTCGAGGGAGCGTTCGGCACGGTCGAGTACGCCTACACTCCCGAGGGGGATCCGGCGCGAATCCGGCGCACCTTTCCGGGCGTAGCTCGCGACTATGTGGTGCAATTCGCCTACAACACGCAGCGGCGGGTCACGGCGATCACCTATCCCGACGGGACGCGCATCGACTATCGCTATGACGCAACCGGAAAGCTCGCCGCGATCCCGGGCTACGTCGAGGCGATCGACTACGGGCCGACCGGGCTGCGCGAGCGCATCAACTACGCCAACGGCGTACAACACAGCAGGAAGTACTCACCCGGCGACCTGCTGCTGACCGAGCTGGTCACGCAATCCGGCGACAGCGGGCCGACCTATCAGCACCTGGTGTTCACGCTCGACGCGATCGGCCAGGTCCTCGCCATCGACGACCAGGCGACCGTGACCGGAAAGGTGCGCTACAGCCAGCGCTTCGCCTACGACGCGCGCGGACGATTGACCCACGCCGAGACGCAGCGCGGCGGCGGCGCCGCCTACGACTATCGCTATGATGCCTTGGGCAACCTGGTGTTTTCCGGCGAATCGTTCGCCGAAGAGATGGACTATGGTCATCACGTCGGCGATGCCACGCATCCCAATCGTCTGGTCAAGCGTCGCTCGCAGGCGAATCCCGAGTACCAGTACGACGGGGCAGGAAATCTCGTCGCCGACCCGGCGGTCGGAAAGCTCGCCTATGACGCTCGCGGCCGCCTTGTTGCAATCGACCGCAACGACGGAGCACGCCTCGAATACGTCTACGACCACAACGACCGCCGCATTATCACGCGGCTCGTCGCCGGCGGCACGACCACGACGCGCTACGAAATCGAAGGCATCTATGACGTCGAGCCCGCGACCAGCACCAAGATCATCGTCGACGAGGATCGTCGGCTCGCCGTCGTGCCGGATGCGGGCGATCCCCTGCTGCATCATTTCGATCGCACCGGTAACGTCAACGTCATCAGCAATCTGCGAACCGGCGCCTTCGTCGGTCAGAACGAGTACACGCCGTTCGGCCGGCTCGACATCGTCATCACCATCCAGCCCGCGTTCACCTTTCAGGGCGGTCGCTTCGCGGACGGTGTCGACCTGGTGCTGCTCGGCGCCCGCCATTACCGGCCTTCGCTCGGCCGCTTCGTCACCGGCGATCGGTTCCTGGCGGAAAACCAGGAAAAGATCGCGGGCTTCATCGTCGGCGCCAATCTCTATGTCTATGCCTTCGACAATCCGGTCAATTACACCGATCCGACCGGTCAAATTGTGTTTCTGCTCGTCCTGCTCATAGCGGTCATCATCGGGGCAGCGCTCGGCGCGGTCGGAGCCGCAATGAACGGCGTAAAAACCTGGGACGAGTTCCTGCTCTGGATCGTGGCCGGAGCGATCGGGGGCGCGCTCACCGCGTGCGGCTTCTACGGCATCGGACTGCTGCTCGTCGGCGCGGGCGTTCTCGGCACGATGACGGCAGCCGGGTTCGCCCTCACGGCAATCATCGTTTGGGGGGCATTGGGTCTCGTCGGCGCGCTGTCCACCAAAGCGCTCGACGACAGCGACAGCAGCGCGGCCTGGGGTCTCAGCTTCGCGTTGAAGCTGTTCCATTCACCGATCCTGACGATCATCGGCTTGGTCGTGGTCCTGTTCATGTGGATGGCCGGCCAGAAGGTCGACTTCCGGCGCGGAATGCTGTTCGTGGAAACCGGGTCGGGCTCGGATGCGGTGACGTTAGGCGCCATCGCGTACACGCAGAGCGGATGGTTCAATGCCGACGGCAGTGTCTCCGATGAGCTGGCCAAACACGAGTCGGTGCATTCGCGCACCGAGGCGGCGGTCGGCGAGCTCGGCTTCTACGTCACCTACATGCTGATCGGTGGAATTTGGGGCTCCATCCAGGCCGGCAGCGCCGGCATCGGATGGTTCGGCCTGGACGCGCGCGGTTGCGGCAATCCCTTGGAAAAGCTTGCGCACACCTACAACTTCCCCCTGAAGTCGCAGGTGTCGGCCTCGAGCCGCTGAGAAAGAGACGACCGCTCGAGTGCGGGTGTGTCTCGCCATCGTAGGCGGCGGCGGCGACCGAGGGCCGGCTTCGGTACTGTGCATCTGCAGCAACCGCTGCGAATCCCGAGAGGGGCATCGCAGCGCGGATCAATGCGCCCTCACGCGGCCGCGCTCATTTCGCCGGATGCTTCTGCAGCCGCTTCCCGTGCCGCCACGGCATTTCGAAATGATGGGCGGTTGCGAGCGCTTCAGCGCAGGAAGCCCGGGCGGAGCCTGCGGCAGCGCGGGAATGGCCGGCGGGCCGACCTGGCTCGGAGCCGGCGCAACGGGCAACGCGGGTGCGCGCTGCGCCAGGGCAGCGCCAGCAGACCCGGCGATCACGGAGGCCCACATCAGGGCTCCTGCGAGATGCTGCATGGTCTGCATTGCGTGCCATCCCGGGTCGAGAGCATGGGGGTGGACCGAGGCATCCAACTACAGGCCGGCGAACTGCGCCACCGCGAGCGCCGCCCATGGCGGGCCGCCCGTAAGCATCGGCTGCTGCAAACCTGCAGCCGCTCATGACGCTGCCGCATGCCTCAGCGGACCAAAACGGCCTAGAATTGGGCGAACGGGGCCGGTTCCGTCATGCGGATCATTGTCGCGTGCACGCTTGCATTGACGCTCGCCTCGGTCGCGCGGGCGAACGACGTCGATTGGAAGGTCTATGGCGCCGTGCCGATACCGGTCGACCAAGGCGGCTCCGTCTGCTTCTATGATGCCAACCGCGTCATTCGTTCGGCGGACAAACACGTGCGCGTGTCGACGCAGTGCTTGTCGCAGAAAGATTTGAATGCCCTGGACACCAAAGGCGAGATTGGCCGCAAGATCGTAGAGAACGCCACGCGCAAGGTCCTCGCCCACTACGTGCCGCCAATTGCGCTCATCGATGACATCGACAGCGATCAAGCGACCGCCGTCATCCGCTACGAGGAAACCGCAAACCTCGGCGACCTCCCGCTGCAGGCCGAGCTCGTCTATGAATTCAACTGCCCTGAGCTGATGATGCGACGGTTGAGCACCTATGTCCGGCCGCAGCGCAGAAACGACAAGCCGACGACTTGGGAACGCATCCCCCCGCAGGGCACCGGCGCGAGATTGTCGAAACTCCTGTGCGCGCAACGCTGACGCTGCCGTTTCCGAGACCCTTCTTGGCAGCGGCGCTCTCGGCCATCGGCGAACGTCTCAACCGAGTTCGCCGCAGGGACTCGCCAGATTTTGACCGGCCGATTGAGATTAACTGATTGAAATCCCTGGCGCTTCATGGTCCGACCGCCTGCACCTTGCTGCGGTTCGACCAGGCTTGCCAAAGTCGGCGAGGATGTGACCGAGACGCTTGAGGTCGTGGCGCGGCAATGGAAGGGTGCAGCACGCGCGAGAAGTTCACGAAGTAATCGCCTGCCATTGACGTTATGAGCGGAACGCCGATTTCATTCTGCCGGCGCTTCATCTGCCCAGACGCGAAAGTCCGACAGGGTGCCCGGGCCGAAGATGTGGGTCAGCGGCACATCCGCGGCATCGCGACCATGCGCAATGAGAATGCGCCCGATCCGAGGTGCGTTGTTGCGCGGGTCGAATGTGTGCCAGCGGCCGCCAAGATAGACTTCGATCCAGGCTGCAAAATCCATGGGCGCGTACGGCGGAGGAAGGCCGATATCGGTAATGTAGCCCGTGCAATAGCGCGCCGGGATGTTCAGGCAGCGGCAGAAGGCCGCCGCCAGATGCGCACAGTCGCGGCAAACGCCGCGGCGTTCGGCATAAGCTTCGGACGCGGTTCTGGTGGCCCGGGAGTGCTCATAGCCGAAGGTGACGTGGTTGTGCACGAAGTCGCAGATCGCTTGCACCCGCGGCCAGCCGAGTGGCGTATGTCCGAACAGGCGCCAAGCCTCGTCGGATAGGCGATCGGTCTCACAGTAGCGGCTGGCCAGCAGGAACTGCAGCGCTTCCGCCGGCAAGTGCTGGACTTGGTGCTGCAGCGCGTTCTCGTCGACCGGATCGGACAGGCCCGAATCGCGAACAATGGCATCAGTGCCGAGGCTGAAACGGCCCGCAGGAGCCACGAGGCGGCCGCACCAGTTTCCAAAGCTGTCACGATAGCCTTCCACCGGCACCGAAGGCGTCGTAAGCAGATGATCCGGACGCTCCAGATCAGAGAACCGAGAAAAGTGGACGTTGAGCGTCACGATCATCGGCGTCGTCTGCGGCAATTCGAAAGTCAGTTCGCAGCCGATGTGGATGCGCATGATGAGTCCTAGCTTCGCGCTAAAGGGGGCCGACGGCATTCTGCCCGCCGGCGACTATCGCATCCTCACGCATGAGGAACTTATCGATGGATTGTCGTTTCTGGCCTACCCGCGGGTAGCGACATTGATTTTTCCGCTTGCTGTAGACGGCTTTCGCCCCAATGACGACCGTCGATGCCCATGGACCTGCCGCCGCGCTGGGAGCGGGACCAAGCGGTCGCCGACGACCCAGGACCGGGCGTAAACGCTTCTGCCGACCTTCAGGTCGATTGGTCGTCGCAGACTTCGGCGAGTTCTCTTGCCAGCGCCAGAATCTGGTTCTTGGCCGCTTGCTCTTTATCTGCAATCGAGCGCCTGTCCGGTGGACCTTCGGTTCCAACGTTGACGCGCCCAGATATTTCTCCGCGCAGCGACGAGAAGCTGAACGTGAACGAGCCACGGCCATCAGGCTCTAAAGCGATCGTGTTCATACTCTATGCTCCTGCTGGCGCCACGTACATATATATGCCTCTGCATGCAGCGCTAGGATTGGGTTCGAGATTTGGATCGATGGTCGCGGCTGTGGACGAATCGATGAGCAAATTCAAGATCAAGGTGGCGCGTATCGAAACGGGCACCGGCAGTGGGGCTGATCCGCTCGTTTGTGTCACATTTCAGATCAAGCGCGCGGAGGTCAGTTTCCAAGTGCCAATCCGGCTCAGCGTCAGCGACTACGATGATACTGAAATGGTCCAGGCCGCGCGCAGTGCTTTACATCGAACTTTCGCCGAACTGGCGGCCCAGAGCCGGGATTGGAGCCTGTCGGCGACGGACCTGCGCAAGCTGTCGCGCATGAGCTTGCGTCCAAAGGCGCAAACTACGGGCGCCAGGCATCGCAAGCAGTAATAGGTCGCAAAACAGATATTGCACTGGACGCTGGAGCGCCGCCTGAAGGCTGGAGCTGCCCGCTCAAGTCGCGAGCGCTCGCCGGCCTGTGCTGCATGAGCTTACGGTTGCGAACCGCGGTTATTCGAAACGATGCCGTTCGGCGAGCGAGATCGCTGCGGTCACTGGACACAAGACGCTCGCCGACGTCGAGCGCTACACCCGTGCGGCAGATCAGGAGCGACTGGCGAGACAAGCAATCGAAGGACAATCGGCGAACAAAAGTGGCAAAACGACCTCGGTGAAGCGGCAAACACTCCGATGACCCGTCAGAAAGCAATAGGCTGAGGTGGAAGATGGCGCTCCCTAGGGGACTCGAACCCCTGTTTTCGCCGTGAGAGGGCGACGTCCTGGGCCGCTAGACGAAGGGAGCGCGGGAGCCTGCAAATAGCCCCGATGGCCGCCGTACGCAAGCAGCGAGCGTCGGTGCGTGTCGAGAGTGGGTCAAGCTCGGACCGGAAAGAAATCGAGCGCGGGCGTCGTGGTTAGCGCTCGCCGAGCCGCGAGGACGCATGCATGCTCATATAGCCTGCCCTCACACCGCGCGATTGGCGAGCCCGCGCAACCGGCCGCGACACCGGCGCGTCGCGCAAAAAGTCTTCACGGCTTCCACCAGCCTTCGTTGAAGCGGTTCGCGCGCGGGAGGTTGCGGCCCGTCATCTCGCGCGGGCGCTGAATGATCCGGCGCGGAAGGAGCCGGTGCCCGCGCACGAGCGCAAGCCACAGGCTGGGGTCAGAGAACGAGCGCCACGCCAGCCGCGAAGGCGCCGGCACCAGGCCGGATAGGGCGGACCGGGCGGAAGGTTTTCCAAACGCCACGAGCGAACTCTCCTGTTCTTCCCAGCGCCATTGCAAGCTCGACGGCTTGTTTGTCAAAACCAAGATCGAGGGAAATCGATCCACGGGGATTTGATGCCGCGGCGCAAAAGGCCGCATGCGTGCCATGGCCGCGACCAGCATCAGCAATGCCGGACTAGCCGCCAGCGCGGGAAAACGCGAGGCCTCCAACGTCAAGGAGGCGGGTGTGCGCGGAGGCGTCCGCAACCGTGCTTCACGCCCGCCCCCCAAGCGAGGCGCCGCCGGCGCGCTTGGCGCGGCTCACGGCTCGGTCGCAAACCGCAACCGGCCCGTTGGCTTGAGCGTCTTCAAGTCAAAGGTGCGGATCTCGACCGCGCCGCCGACATCCACCGTGACGACGATGCGGTCTTCCGCCACCGCGGTCGCGAGGATGTGCGCCCCTTTCGGCAGCAGCGCGGTGACCTCGACGCGCGTCGACGTGCTTCCCTCCGCCTTGAAAACACGATAGCCGATGACGCCGATCACCGCGGCGATCGCCACCAGCGTGGTGGCGCCGGAGATCAGCATCAGGCGGCGTGCGCTCGCGATCACGCGCGCAGCCGCGGGATCCAATGGCTGGACATCGTTCGCGGGCGGACTGCTCATGGCCTCGACGCAGGGGCACAGCGAGAAACTGGTGGTGGCCGCCGAGGAAGCGGGCGAGCGGCTCGACCGCGTGCTGGCCGCGCGCCTGGCCGACCTGTCGCGCTCGCGCCACCAGGCGCTGATCCGGGCGGGCAGCGTCGCGATCGACGGCGCCACGATCCGCGATCCCGGCCACCGCGTCAACGCCGGCGCCAGCATCGTGCTTGATCTTCCGGCCGCGGACGAGGACACGATCGGGGCCGAGAACATTCCGCTCAAGGTGCTGTTCGAGGACGACGAGATCATCGTCATCGACAAGCCGGCGGGGCTCGTGGTCCATCCCGCCGCCGGCAACTGGACGGGCACGCTGGTGAACGCGCTCGTCGCCCATTGCGGCGACAGCCTGTCGGGCATCGGGGGCATCAAGCGTCCCGGGATCGTCCATCGCCTCGACAAGGACACCACCGGCGTGATGGTGGTCGCCAAGACCGACCGCGCCCATCGGGCGCTTGCCCGGCAATTCGCCGATCACGGCCGCGGCGGTCCGCTGCAGCGCGGCTATCTCGCCTTCGTCTGGGGGGTTCCGGAGCGTCCGCGCGGCACCATCGCCAAGCCGATCGGCCGCCACCCGCGCGCCCGCGACAAAATGTCGGTGCGCGCCGATGGGCGCGAGGCGATCACCCACTGGGAGGTGCTCGAGCGCTACGCCGGGGCGGATGGCGCGCCGGTGGCGAGCCTGCTCGCCTGCCGGCTGGAAACGGGGCGGACGCACCAGATCCGCGTCCATCTTGCCGCCATCGGGCACCCGTTGCTGGGCGACGCGGTCTATGGCGCCGGCTTCAAGACCAAGGCCAGCCAGCTCGCCCCGGAAGCACGCGCCGCGCTGGCTGCCCTTGGCAGACAGGCCCTGCATGCCTATCTGTTGGTCATCGAACATCCGTCGCGGGGTGCGAATCTGGAGTTCCGCTCGGAACTGCCGGACGATCTTCGTCGTTTACGCCATAGCCTCGGTGCACAGGGCACATCGGCCTGATCGCAAAAGATTCCGGCCAAGCAACGGCTTAGGCGCAGATGCGAGGGGTCACGGCGACGTGACGCCGAGTTCACTTTCATTCGCCCCCGTTTGTCCTGTAATGTTGCGCTTGCGACCAGAATCTTTCGCGTCGCAACAAAACAGCGCCGTCGGCTCGGGGAGCGGCGGTGTTGTGCGCGGCCCGCCGATCGACCGGGGGCCAACTTTGGAGGGCGCTAGCATGGCCCGTACCGCAGCCTTGCCGATCCTGACGGCCGAATCCGGCCTCACCCGCTATCTCGAGGAGATCCGGCGGTTTCCGATGCTGGAGCCGCAGAACGAGTACATGCTGGCCAAGCGTTGGCGCGAGCACGGGGACCGCGACGCCGCCCACAAGCTCGTCACCAGCCATTTGCGCCTGGTCGCCAAGATTGCCATGGGCTATCGCGGCTACGGCCTGCCGATCTCCGAGGTGATCTCGGAGGGCAATGTCGGCCTGATGCAGGCGGTCAAGCGCTTCGAGCCGGAGAAAGGGTTTCGGCTCGCGACCTATGCCATGTGGTGGATCAAGGCCGCGATCCAGGAATACATCCTGCGCTCGTGGTCGCTGGTGAAGATGGGCACCACCGCCAACCAGAAGAAGCTGTTCTTCAACCTGCGCAAGGCCAAGAGCAAGATCTCCGCGCTCGAAGAGGGCGACCTGCGTCCCGACCAGGTCAAGCTGATCGCCCGCCGGCTCGGGGTCACCGAGCAGGACGTGGTCGATATGAACCGCCGCCTGGGCGGCGACGTGTCGCTCAATTCGCCGATCCGCGAGGACGGCGATTCCGGCGAGTGGCAGGATTGGCTGGTCGACGACGCGTCCGACCAGGAGACGCGGCTGGTGGAGAGCGAGGAATCGGACAATCGCAGGAAGGCGCTCGGCGACGCGCTGTCGGTGCTCAACGAGCGCGAGCGGCGCATCTTCGAGGCGCGGCGGCTGGCCGACGATCCGATCACGCTCGAAGACTTGGCCGCCGAGTTCGGGGTATCGCGCGAGCGCGTCCGCCAGATCGAGGTGCGCGCTTTCGAGAAGGTGCAGCGGGCGGTGAAGAGCCGGGTTGCGGCGATGGAGAGCCATGCGGGCGCGCCCGCGCTCTCGCCGCACTGATCTCCGGCGCTTCTCGCCCCGGACTAAGAATCCCCTTGGTTGGCATCGTCCCCGGAGCCTGTCCCCGCACAGCGGGGAGCGGACGATCCAGTACCCGTTGGACCGGAACAAAGGCGCTGGATCGGCGCCGCATCGCTGCTCACGTGCTACCGAATGCCCGCTCCCCATATTCGTGGGGGAGAGGCCTCGCGGGCATCACAGCAGAGCGTCACGCTCAGTGCGGCGCGCTTACTCCTTCCAGGCCTTGAACGCCTCGGCGAAGACGCGCTCTCCCGGCGCGCCTTTCTCCATGGCCAGAATCGCGCGGCGATTGTTGTTGTAGACCACCGGGATGTCGAACCAGTCGCGCTCCTTCAACAGCTGCAGATTGCGCTCCTTGTCGGTATCGATGTTGGAGAGGCCGACCAGATAGAAGCTGGGAGTGACCTTCACCGCCAGTCCCGCGAGCGGCACGCCGCGGGTCTGCTCGGCCTGCTTCATTAGGATACCGGGCACGTTGGAAATGCCGCCGGCGGGGAAATCGGCGGGCAGCTTGAACATGATCTCGACCGTGTGGCTGGCGGGCAGCGTCTTGTCGGTGTTGCGCCGAAGCGACCAGGTCATCGCGAGCTTGCGTTCCGGCACCTCGATGTCGGCGCGGATCGCCAGCTCCGGCGGCTGGCCGGGGGCGGGCGTGACGGTCTCGGTCCGCCAGATCGCCGAGCCGACGAAACGCTTGCCATTGGGATCGGCCGGATCCTCCTCATAGAGCACCACCTTCTGCGCCGGCGTCGCGGCCGTCTGCGCGCCGGGGGCGGGCGCCGCGGTGCCGGGCGCCTGCTGCTGACCGCCGGGCTCGATGCGGTCGGTGATCTTGGGACGCGCGGCGGTCGCCGGCGGCGTCTCGTGCGTGGTCTCGACCGCCGGCGTGCGCCAGGAGCGGTAGAGCGCGACCATGTTGGGCCACTGCCACAACAGCACGCCGCCGATGAAGATGACGAGGCAGGCAACCGCGAGACCCTTGGTCAGATCGCGATACGAGCGCCGCGGCGCCACCTCCGCTTCCGGCTCTTCCGGCGGCAGATATTCCGGCTCGTCCTCGGACGACGGCACGCGCTCGTCTCGGAATCGGGCGGTATGGGTCTCGTCCGCGCCGTACGGAGGCTCGAGCATCGGCTCCGACAAATCTCCGTGCGTCCGCGGCTCGGCCAGCTCCGGCGCCGCGAACATGGGTTCCTGCGGCGCGTGAGCCTCGAACATGCGGGGCTCGGTGCGGTCGAATTGCAGCCGGTCGTCGGCCTCCTCCTGCACGCGCTCGACATCCGGCTCCAGCGCCGGCGGTTGCGGCGCGCGCGCATGCTCCGCGACGGCATCCGGCGCGGCCTTGCGGCCGAAGCCGAAGAACGAGCGGCGCTCGGGCGCGGCTCGCGCCCGTGGCGGCTCGATGGGGGGCGCGGGCGGCGGCAACGGCCGCTCGAAATCCTCCGCCGGGGTGCGCGCCTCGGCAATTTCGGCCGGCGGCGACGTCGGCCATGGCCGGCGCGCCGAGAACGGCGGGGGCTCCGACGGACTCTCGAGCGGCGCAGGTGATGGCGGGTAAGCTCGCGGCGGCGCGGGGGGCGGCTCGGCCTCTCGCCGCTCGAAGGCCTCGGCCGCGCCCGGCTCCGGCGCACGCGCGCGCGGTGGGGCGAGCGGCGATCCGTCGCGCGGGCGCAGCTCGGCGGAGCGAAGCCGGGAAGCCGGCATCTGGCGCGCCGCCTCCACGAAGCGGCGCGCGGATTCCGCTTCCACCTTGCGGATCGATTCCTCGAGCGCGAGCCGCTCGCGGGTGATGTCGGATTCGTCGAGCGGGGGCGTCACCCCGCGCAGCTGCGCCAGCAGCGCCGCGCGCGCGCGTTCGTAGATCGCGCGGCGATTCTCGCCGCTGTTCTTCTCGAGAGCGGCAACGGCGCGGGAGATGAGCGGGTAATAGTCGGCCATCGTGATTGAGCTTGCTCGTTGCGGTGCGGGTACGGGTTGCGCTGGTTCAGTTCTCGAACGGATTGTGCATCAGGATAGTGTCCTCGCGCTCGGGGCTGGTCGACAAAAGCGCAACTGGGCAGCCCACCAGCTCCTCGATGCGGCGCACGTATTTGATGGCCTGCGCCGGCAGCTCCGCCCACGAGCGCGCCCGCGCGGTCCCGGCATGCCAGCCCTCGACGCTCTCGTAGATCGGCTCGACCTCCGCCTGGGCATGCTCGCTGGCCGGAAGATAATCGATTTCCCGCCCGTCGAGTCGGTAGCCCACGCAAACTTTGAGCTCGGCCAGGCCGTCCAGAATGTCGAGCTTGGTCAGCGCCAGCCCGTTGATGCCGCTGGTGCGCACGGTCTGCCGCACCAGCACGGCGTCGAACCAACCGCAGCGCCGCGGCCGGCCGGTCACGGTGCCGAATTCACGGCCGCGCTCGCCCAGCAGGCGACCGATCTCGTTGGCCTGCTCGGTCGGGAACGGCCCCTCGCCCACCCGCGTGGTATAAGCTTTGCAGATGCCGAGCACGTAGCCGATTGCCGCAGGGCCGAGCCCCGAGCCGGTCGCCGCCTGCGCGGCCACGGTGTTGGAGGAGGTCACGAACGGATAGGTCCCGTGGTCGACATCGAGCAGTGCTCCTTGCGCGCCTTCGAACAGGATGCGCTTACCCTCGCGCCGCTTCTGGTCGAGCAGCGACCACACCGAATCCATGTAGGGTAGCACGCGCGGCGCCACGCCCTCGAGCTGGCGCTGCACGGTCTCGACGCCGACCTCATCGAGCCCCAGACCACGCCGCAGGGCGTTGTGATGCGCGAGCAGGCGCTCGATCTTGCGCCCGAGCGCCAGCGGGTCGGCGAGATCCATGACCCTTATGGCGCGTCGTCCGACCTTGTCCTCGTAAGCCGGTCCAATGCCGCGGCGGGTCGTGCCGACGCGCGTGAGCATGTTCGAGGACTCGCGAATGGTGTCGAGCTCGCGGTGCAGCGGCAGGATCAGCGTCGCGTTCTCGGCGATGCGCAGGCATTGCGGCGTGACCTCGACGCCCTGGGTCTTGAGCCGGTCGATTTCCTCGAGCAGCGCAAGCGGATCGATCACGACACCGTTGCCGATCACGGACAGCTTCCCCGGCCGCACCACGCCGGATGGCAGCAGCGACAGCTTGTAGGTGACGCCGTCGATGACGAGCGTGTGGCCCGCATTATGTCCACCCTGAAAGCGAACGACGATATCGGCTTGCTCGGACAGCCAATCGACAATTTTCCCCTTTCCCTCGTCCCCCCACTGGGACCCGACCACGACCACATTGGCCATGAGGCGCCTTTCCTTTGCCCGGGATAGCCTCGCAGCAACAAAGGCTTGCCGGGCAGTCGGACCGCTACCGGATAAGGGATCTGCCCCTGTCAGGCAAGCCAGCGCGGGCCGGGACGGATCGTTCCGTCCGCAGTCAACCGCCTGATTTTGCGGGCCTTATTCACCCCTTGCCGTCGCGCCAACCTCACCACAGCGGATGATTCCGCTCTCTCCAAGGCAATCTCGCGGCAACTTCGCGGCAGTCGCGCGCGCGGCGCGCGCTCTTTGCCGCTCCCCACTCGCGCTCTGAAGAATCCGGCCGCTGTGTAACCTAGTTCACACCGGCGCGGCGCGTTCGCCAGCAAGCTTGCGAATGTAATCGAGATTGGAGGGAGCCATGGAAAACCGCACACAAGTCGCGCACTACGCCGCCACGCTGACGCGAGAACTTTGCCGGATGTGCCGCAACGTCGAGTTGGACGACCTCGCCTATCTGCTCGAGGTCGCCGCCGCCGAGGCGGCCAAGGTGCGCGCGACCGCCGCCTCGCTGCGCGACGGCGTTCCGCAGTTAAGCGCCCAGAGCGGCTGAGCCAGCGCCGCTAGTGTGGCGGTTCAGAAGTCCGCATCATTCTCGTGGCGAGTCCGAACTGCGGACTTCTGAACCAAAGCCACACTAGATCAACACGTCGCTGGTGTCCTTCGTTTCCGAAGTTCGCAAACGCGCGTCCCGCATAATGATGCGAACTTCGCAATCGGCACACTAGGTCAGAACTTCAGCGGCCGCGCCTGCTGCACCTGCGGCAGCGCGCGCACCGCTGCCAGCACGTTCGGCGGCAGCTCGCCGTCGATCTCGATCAGGGCAATGGCGTTGCCGCCCGGCGCGTCGCGGCCGACGTGGAAGGTGGCGATGTTGATGCCAGCCTCGCCCAGGGTCGATGAAAAGCGCCCGATGAAGCCCGGCTTGTCCAGGTTGGTGATGTAGATCATGGACGGGCCGAATTCCGCATCCATGCGAATGCCCTTGATGTTGACGATGCGCGGCCGCCCATCGGCGAAGACGGTGCCGGAGACCGAGCGCGTCTGGCGCTCGGTGACCACGGTCACGGTGATCAGGCTCTCGTAGTCTCCCGCGGCCGCGCGCGTGGTCTCCTCGACCACGATCCCGCGCTCCTTGGCGACGACGGGCGCGGACACGACGTTGACCTCCTGCAGCATCGGGCGCAGCAACCCGGCGATCGCCGCCGAGGTCAGCGCCTTGGTGTTCATGCCGGCGACGGTTCCTTCGTAGGATAGCCGCAGCTTGATGATGCCGGTCTCGGTGAGTTGGCCGGCGAACGAGCCGAGCTTCTCCGCCAGATCGATGAAGGGGCGCAGCCGCGGCGCCTCCTCGGCGGTGATCGAGGGGAAATTGACCGCATTCGAGATCGCGCCGCGCAGCAGATAGTCCGACATCTGCTCGGCGATCTGCAGCGCGACGTTCTCCTGCGCCTCGGTGGTGGCGGCGCCGAGATGGGGCGTGCACACGACGTTGGGATGGCCGAACAACGGGTTTTGCGCCGCCGGCTCTTCGGTGAAGACGTCGAAGGCCGCGCCGGCGACATGGCCGGAATCGAGCGCGGCGCGCAACGCCGCCTCGTCGACCAAGCCGCCGCGCGCGCAATTGATGATGCGCACGCCCTTCTTCATGGCGGCGAGCGCCTTGGCGTCGATGATGTTCCTGGTCTTGTCGGTAAGCGGCGTGTGCAGCGTCACGAAATCGGCACGCCGGATCAGCTCGGCGAGATCGACCTTTTCCACCCCGAGCTCGAGCGCCCGCTCGGGCGAGAGGAAGGGGTCATAGGCGATCACCTTCATCTTCAGTCCGATCGCGCGGTTGGCTACGATCGATCCGATATTGCCGCAGCCGATGACCCCGAGCGTCTTGCTCGTGATCTCGACGCCCATGAAGCGGTTCTTCTCCCATTTGCCGGCCTGGGTGGAGGCGTCGGCCTGCGGGATCTGCCGGGCCAGCGCCAGCATCAGGGTGATCGCGTGCTCGGCGGTGGTGATGGAATTGCCGAACGGCGTGTTCATCACGATGATGCCCTTGGCGGTCGCCGCCGGGATGTCGACGTTGTCGACGCCGATGCCGGCGCGCCCGATCACCTTCAGCCGTTTCGCCTGCTCCAGGAGCTTGGACGTCACCTTGGTGGCCGAGCGGATGGCGAGACCGTCGACCTCGCCGAGCAGCGCCGCGAGCTTGTCCTTGTCGGCGCCGAGCTTCGGCTGGAAATCGACCGCGAGCCCGCGATCCTTGAAAATCTGCACGGCGGCGGGCGAGAGCGCGTCGGAGATGAGAACCTTGGGGGCCATGACCTTGTCAGCCTTTGTTGCTTCGTCCGCAAAAGCGGTCGATCCAGTGATCACCGCGCCGGCGGCCGGACGGAAACGTCTGTATGTGCTGGATGCCCCGCTTGCGCGGGGCATGACAATCTTGTCGGTTGGGGGCATCACGCCGCCTTGCGCAGCGCGTCCTTGCTGGTGGCGAAGGCCCAATCGAGCCACAGGGTGAGCGCCTCGACGTCGGCCCGCTCGACGGTCGAGCCGCACCAGATGCGCAGCCCCGCCGGCGCGTCACGGTAGGCATCGATGTCGTAGGCGACGCCTTCCTTCTCCAGCGCGGCGGTGATGGCCTTGACGAACTCCGCCTGCGCCTCCGGCGAGAGCTTGCCGACTGCGGGGTCGACGACCTTCAGGCAGACCGAGGTGTTGGAGCGGATCGCCGGGTCGCGCGCGAGAAAATCGACCCACGGGGTGACCGCGACCCAATCGGCGATCGCCTTGGCATTGGCATCGGCGCGCGCGCGCAACGCCGCAAGCCCGCCGATCGATTTCCCCCAGGCGAGCGTGTCGAGATAGTCCTCGACGCACAGCATCGAGGGCGTGTTGATGGTCTCACCTTCGAAGACGCCCTGGTTGAGCTTGTTGCCCTTGGTCAGGCGGAAGATCTTGGGCAGCGGCCAGGGCGGCGCGTAGCTTTCGAGCCGCTCGACCGCGCGCGGCGAAAGAATCAGCATGCCGTGCGCGGCCTCGCCGCCCAACGCCTTCTGCCAGGAGAAGGTGACGACGTCGAGCTTCGGCCAATCGAGCGCCTGGGCGAAGCAGGCCGAGGTGGCGTCGCAAATCGTCAGACCGGCGCGATCGCGCGCGATCCAGTCGGCGTTCGGCACGCGCACGCCCGAGGTCGTGCCGTTCCAGGTGAACACCACGTCCGAGCCGGGATCGACCTTGGCGAGATCCGGAAGCTCGCCGTAGGGCGCCTTCAGCACCGTCACATCCTTGAGCTTGAGCTCCTTGAGGACGTCATTCACCCAGCCTTCGCCGAAGGATTCCCAGGCCAGTATGGTGACGGGGCGCGCGCCGAGCAGCGACCACAGCGCCATCTCGACCGCGCCGGTGTCGGAGGCGGGAACGATGCCGATGCAATAATCGGCGGGGACTTCCAGCACCTCGCGGGTGAGATCGATCGCGCGTTTGAGCTTCGCCTTGCCGATCTTCGAGCGGTGCGAGCGTCCGAGTACGGCGTCGGTGAGGGCGGAGAGGCTCCAGCTGGGGCGCTTGGCGCAGGGGCCGGAGGAGAAGTGCGGAACGGCGGGCCGCACGGAGGGCATCGCGTGGCTCATGGTCTATCCTTCCAGATAGGCGCCCCTCGGTGGGAAGGGGTGTCCCGCGGCCGGAGATAGGGGAATGAGCCAGGTCACGTCAAGCGCAGCAGCGCACACGGGCCAGCAGCGCCCGCGCGCGCGGACCGACCGCGCCTCAGCTCTCGTCGCCGTCGAGTTTGCCGATGTGATGCTGGGCGTACAGCTCGAGGCCGAGCTTGGCGACCAGATCGAGCTGCGTCTCGAGAAAATCGATGTGCTCTTCCTCGTCGTGCATGAGCTTCTCGAACAGGTCGCGGCTGACATAGTCCTTGACCGCGTGGCAATGGGTCGCGGCCTCCTGATAGAGCGCGCGCGCCGCCATTTCGAGCGCAAGATCGCAGTCGAGCACTTCTCTCACGTTCTGGCCGATGTGGAGCGGATCGAGCACCTGCATGTTGGGAAAGCCGTCGAGGAAGATGATGCGCTCGACGAGCTTGTCGCCGTGCTCCATCTCCTCAATCGATTCCTTGCGCCATTTCTTCGCCAGCGCGCGGTAGCCCCAGTTCTCCAGCAGGCGATAATGCAGCCAGTACTGGTTGATGGCGGTGAGCTCATGGCGCAGGCCGCGGTTGAGATAGTCGATGACCCGTGCATCGCCTTGCATGCCGGCGCTCCTTCCCCAGTCGTCGCGATAGTTCGGAACGGCGGCAAATCTCGCGCAAAACACCGGGTGCGACAAGGGCGAACGGTCCGGGCCGCCCGCCGGCGCGACAGTTATCAAACGTTGATTGACGCGTGCCGCCGCCTCAGATGCGGTGCTGGCCGCTGGGGCAGCACTGGCAGGGCGCGCCGCAGGCTCCGGCGATCGCCTCGTCCATGATGCGGCGGATGGTGCGCGCGCAGCGCCCGCACTGGACGCTGCAGCCCAGGCAGCCGTAGACCTGACCGGTAGTACGCGGCGTGCGCGCCGCGGTGAGCGTCGAGCGCACGTCGTGGTCGGTGAGCACGTTGCAGGAGCAGACGATCATGACGGGGCGTAGCTTCCAGCGGGGTTAGTCCGGTCTGCAACTATCGATATAGGAGGCCTACGGCCGAGGCAAAAGCAAAAACGCGAATTTTTAGCTATTCCAATCTGCCGCCGGGCCGGAGCGTGCCGCAATGCGCCGGTTTGACCAGACCGCCCAACGGGAGGAAAGCGACGGGGCGAAGTGTCAGGCGGCGGCGTTGAGCGCATCGACGATGCCGTCGACGACCTCCTCGACCAGCATCTTGTCGTCACCTTCGCCCATGACCCGGATCACCGGCTCGGTGCCGGACGAGCGCACGATCAGCCGGCCGTGGCCGTCGAGGCGGGCCTCCGCGTCCTTGATGGCGTCGCGCACCCTGGCGTTCTCGAGCGGCTGGCCGCTGCGGTAGCGCACGTTCTTGAGCACCTGCGGCAGCGGATCGAAGCGGTGGCAGACCTGCGATACCGGCCGGCCCTGTTTTTTCACCACTGCGAGCACCTGCAGCGCCGCCAGCAAGCCGTCGCCGGTGGTGGTATAGTCCGACAAAATGATGTGGCCGGAGGGCTCGCCGCCGACGTTCTGCCCATGCTTGCGCATGTGATCGAGCACGTAGCGGTCGCCGACCGGCGTGCGCGCAAGCGCGATCCCGAGCTTGTCGAGATAGCGCTCGAGCCCGAGATTGGACATTACGGTCACCACGACGCCGGGCTTGGCGAGCCGGCCATCCGCCTGCCAGCTCTCGGCGATCACCGCCAATAGCTGGTCGCCGTCGATGAGGCGCCCGCGCTCGTCGGCGATGAGCACGCGGTCCGCGTCGCCATCGAGCGCAATGCCGATGTCGGCGCGCATTTCCTTCACCTTCTGGCAGAGCGCCGCCGGCTCGGTCGAGCCGCACTCGTGATTGATGTTGAAGCCGTCAGGCTCGATGCCGATCGCGATCACCTCGGCGTCGAGCTCGCGCAACGCCTCCGGCGTCACCCGGTAGCCGGCGCCGTTGGCGCAATCGACCACGACCCGCAGCCCGTCGAGCGAGAGATTTCGCGGCAGGGTGCGCTTGGCGAATTCGATGTAGCGATCCTGCACCCCGTCGATACGCCGGGCGCGGCCGAGGTCCGGCCCCTTCGCCAGGCGCTTGACCAAGTCGGAATCGAGCAGCGCTTCGATCTGATGCTCGACGTCGTCGCTGAGCTTGAAGCCGTCCGGACCGAACAACTTGATGCCGTTGTCGTCGAACGGATTGTGCGAAGCCGAGATCATCACACCGAGGTCGGCGCGCATCGAGCGCGTGAGCATTCCGACCGCGGGTGTCGGAATCGGGCCGGTGAGCAGCACGTCCATGCCGACCGAGGTGAAGCCCGCGACCAGCGCGGTCTCGATCATGTAGCCGGACAGCCGGGTGTCCTTGCCGATGAGCACGCGGTGGCGGTGGTCGCCGCGGCGAAAGATCAGCCCCGCCGCCTGCCCCACCTTGAGCGCCAGCTCCGGCGTAATCGTCCCGTTGGCACGGCCGCGGATGCCGTCGGTGCCGAAATACTTGCGAGCCATGTTCCCCTAGCCCCGTGAAGGGGATGGTTTTCGGCCGGGATGATAGGTCAACTCAAGGGCTCAAATCTTCAAAAATATCGGCGATCTTGAGGCATGATAAACACGCCGGCGCTGTGGGAACCGCGCGCGGGACGGCAAGCAGTTCGGCGGGTGGCGGCTTTGCGCCAACCGCTATGGCTTTTTGTTCTTGTCGTCCACGCTGGGCGGTGGCTGGGTGACATTGACCGGGTCGGAGGCGGGAAAACTGTCCTCGAGCCCCTGCTCGAGCGATTTCTCCAGTCGCCGTTTGCGTGCCTCCTCCTGCTCGCGCCTGGCCTTTTCGTCGAGCTCGTTCTCGACCGTGCTTTCGTTCGGGATTCCCATTCGACGCTCTCCCTGCATCTGCTGGCGAGACTGCCGCGATCACAACGCACGACCCGCGCCCGGCGTTCCCCGTTTCCCCTGACCACGCCGGCAAGTATAACGAGCGTATGCGGACCGTCACCTGCATCGAGGACCTGCGCCGGCTCGCCCGCCGCAAGGTGCCGCGCGCCTTCTTCGATTACGCCGAGGCCGGCTCTTACTCGCAGGAGACTCTGCGCGCGAATCGCGAGGACCTCGAGCGCATCACGCTGCGCCAGCGCGTGCTGGTCGACGTCTCGCAGCGCGACCTGAGCACCACCATCATCGGCGAGAAGGTCGCGCTTCCGCTCGCGCTCGCGCCGATCGGGCTGTGCGGCATGCAGCACGGCGACGGCGAAATTCTGGCCTGCCGCGCGGCGCAATCCGCCGGCATCCCGTTCACGCTCTCCACCATGTCGATCTGCGCCATCGAGGACGTCGCGCAGGCGGTCGACAAGCCGTTCTGGTTCCAGCTCTACGTGATGAAGGATCGCGGCTTCATCCGCGCGCTGATCGAGCGCGCGGCCGCCGCGCGCTGCAGCGCGCTCGTGCTCACGCTCGACCTGCAGGTGCTCGGCCAGCGGCATTGCGATGTTCGCAATGGCATGACGGTGCCGCCGCAGATCAAGCTCGCCAACGTCCTCGATATCGCGACCAAGCCGGCATGGGCGCTCTCGATCCTGCGCGGCAAGCGCAAGACCTTCGGTAATCTCGCCGGCCACGTGCGCGGCATGGAAAACGTGAACTCACTATCGCAATGGACGGCGAGCCAGTTCGATCCGGCGTTGAGCTGGAAGGACGTGGAATGGGTGCGCAGCCTGTGGCCGGGCAAGCTGATCCTCAAGGGCATTCTCGACGTCGAGGACGCGAAAACCGCGGCCAAGACCGGCGCCAGCGCGCTCGTGGTCTCCAATCACGGCGGCCGCCAACTCGACGGCGCGCCGTCCTCGATCTCGGCGCTGCCGAAGGTGGCCGAGGCGGTAGGCGACGAGATCGAGGTGCTGTTCGACGGCGGCATCCGCTCGGGCCAGGACGTGGTGCGCGCGCTGGCGCATGGGGCGCGCGCCTGCATGATCGGGCGCTCCTATATCTACGGCCTCGGCGCCGGCGGCGAAGCCGGCGTCGCCCGGGCGATCGCGATTCTGGCGAGCGAGCTCGATGTGACCATGGCGCTGTGCGGGGTGAGAAGCGTGCGCGACATCGATCGCGCAGTGATCGCGCGGCCTTGAGGCGGAGGAGCCGGGGCTGGCTCTGGCAGCGCTGGGACGAGGCCCGAAGCCGAGCCATTGCAAGGCCTTACGCTTTCGCTTGACGGCGGCGCAGGGCTGAGGAATCAATAGAACAAAGCATGAACATGTGTACTCGGCGTCGGATGTTTCATGGCCGCGACCGGACGACCGGATTTCGCTTGTTCCGGCGGGAGGACGGCAGCCCGCATCGATCGGCTGCGCCGGGAGCTGTGGACGCTCGAGACGGCGAGCAGCCGCGCGAGCGATGACAGCCTGACGGTCCCGCTTGGCACCCCGGCGGTCGATGGCACGCTCGGCGGCGGGCTCGGCGGCGGCGCACTGCACGAGATCGCCGCCGCAGCCGAGGCGGCAACAGCCGCCGCCACAGGTTTTGCGCTGATGCTCGCGGCCCGGCGCATTTCGCCGTCATGCCCGGGTGGATCGTGCGGTGATGCCGGGACGATTGGCATGCCGCGCCCCGGCAGCAACCTCGTGTGGATCGCCGAGGATTTCTCGCTTGCCGAGAATGGCGCGCCCCATGGACCTGCGCTCGACAGCCTTGGCATCGCGCCCGAGCGGGTGATCACGGTGGCGGCGGCGCGCGGACAGGACGTGCTCTGGGCGATGGAGGAAGCGCTGCGCTGCCGCGGCGTCGGCGCGGTGATCGGCGAACTGCGCCCGCGCGGCATCGATCGGGTGGCGACGCGGCGGCTCGCACTTGCGGCCGCCGCCGGCGGCACGCTCGGCCTCGTGCTGCGCACCGCGCCGGACGCGGCGCCCTCCGCCGCCGCGACGCGCTGGATCATCGGCGCCGCGCCGTCCTCCCCCTCCTCGGGAGGAGAGGCTGATGAATTGCACGGCGTCGGTCCGCCGCGCGTCGTCGCGCATCTCGTGCGCAATCGTCGTGGTCATCTCGGCGCATGGATCCTGGAGTGGAACAGTGTGGAGCAGCGTTTCGAGCTCGCAACGGATTCTGAGCCTGTGGCTGGAACGGCTTTCGACCGATCGCATCGCGCGGCAGCGGGATGACGACATGAGCTCCTCACCTCTTCCCGCTCGCGGGAAGAGTGAGCCGGCCCTCGTCGTGTTCGGCAAGCGCGGCAATCTCGATCTCCTCCTTGCAGTCGACGCACAGGCGGAGCGGCTCGGATTGCGCGCGGGGCTGGCGCTGGCGCAGGCCCGCGCCATGCATCCCGCGCTCGCGGCCGTGCCCGAGGATGCCGGGGCCGACGCGCGCCTCCTCACCGCCGTCGCGGACTGGTGCCAGCGCTACACGCCGCTGGTCGCCACCGATCCGCCCGACGGCATCCTGCTCGATATCGGCGGCTGCGCCCATCTCTTCGGCGGCGAGGAGAGGCTGCGCGCCGATCTGCTCGCACGCATGATGCGCTTCGGCTTTTCGGCGCGCGCCGCCATTGCCGCAACCATCGGCGCGGCCTGGGCGATGGCGCGGTTCGGCGACGCGACGGACGCCGGGCAGGCAAGCCGGATATTTCCATCCCGCCGGTCGCGTCCGCCCGCAGCCGGAGACGAAACCAGCAACCATCCAGCATCTCCCCGCTCCGAGCGCGAGCGGCTTGCGCCATTGCCGCTGGCGGCGCTGCGGCTGCCGGACGAGACCGTGGCCGCGCTGGTGCGCCTCGGGCTCAAGCGCATCGGCGACGTTGTCGAGCTCCCGCGCGCGCCGCTTGCCGCCCGTTTCGGCGCCGATCTCCTGCGCCAACTCGACCGCGCGCTCGGGCGCGAGGACGAGCCGCTCACCCCCCGCCTGCCGGTGGCGCCTTATGTCGCCGAGAAGCGCTTTCACGAGCCGATCGCGCGCGAGGAGGACGTGCTGGCGACCGTCGAGCGGCTCGCGACGAGGCTCGCTGCGGCGCTGGCGGCACGCGGTGCCGGGGCTCGCCGTCTGGAGCTTGCCCTCTTCCGCACCGACGGCGTGGTCAAACGCATCGCCGCCGGCACCTCGCGCCCGCTGCGCGATCCGCAGGCGGTGCGCGCGCTGTTCGTCGAGCGGCTGGCCGCGCTCGGCGACGAGGTCGATCCCGGCTTCGGCTTCGATCTGGCGCGGCTGTGCGTGCTCAACGCCGAATCCTGCCCGGATGAGCAGATCGGCCTCAACGGACACGAAGAGCGCGCCGACCTCGATCGTCTCGTCGACCGCCTGAGCGCGCGGCTCGGACGCCGGCGCGTTGCGCGCCTCGTCGCCCATGACAGCCATAATCCCGAGCTTGCCGCGCAGGCGCTCCCGGCGCAGGCCATGGCGCAGGCCGAACTCGGCTGGGATACGTTCCGCCGCTTCCGCGCCCAGGCCGACTTGAGTCCGCGACCGCTGCGTCTGCTCGCCCGGCCTGAGCCGATCGAGGACGTCTTCGCACTTGTGCCCGACGGCCCGCCGGTGCGTTTCCGCTGGCGCCGGGCGTTGCACGAAGTGGTCGCCGCCGAGGGGCCCGAGCGCATCGAAGGTGCCTGGTGGTGCGAGAACGGCGGTCCCGCGCGCGACTATTTCCGGGTCGAGGACAGGGCGGGGCTGCGCTTCTGGCTGTTTCGCGCCGGGCTCTATCGCGAGACGGCGACGCCGCGCTGGTTCCTGCACGGGATGTATGCGTGAAATGCCGCGCTATTTCGAATTCGCCGTCGCCTCCAACTTCTCGTTCCTGCGCGGCGCCTCGCATGCCGAGGAGCTGATGCTGCAGGCGGCGCATATCGGGCTCGACGGTCTCGGGATGTGCGACCGCAATTCGGTCGCCGGCGTGGTGCGCGCCCATCTCATCAAGCGCGAGAAGGAATTGGCGCTCGCCTATCATCCCGGCGCGCGCCTCGTCTTCGCCGACGGCACGCCCGACATTCTCGCCTATCCGCGCGACCGGCCGGCCTGGGGGCGGCTCTGCCGCCTGCTCACGCGCGGCAACCTGCGGGCTGAGAAAGGCGACTGCATCCTTCTGCTCGATGATCTCATGGAGCATATCGACGGCCTCGAGCTCGTTGTGATGGAGGCATCGACGCGAGCGACCCCGGCGCCGCCTGCGCACAAGTGGAAATCGGCGAAAGACGCGGACGCCGCCGACTCCGCCAATGCCGGCGGCACAACCGGCATCGCTGTTGCCCGAACCGACGCCGGTCGGACCAAGCTCAAGCTCGTGGCGGGAGGGCAGCAGCCGGCGCCACTCCTCGCCGCGCTGCGCGCCGCCGCCCCGGGCCGCGTGCGGTTGGCCGCCAGCATGCTCTACCGCGGCAACGACCGCGCGCGGCTGGCCCGCCGCGCCGAGACGGCGCGCCGCGCCGAGGTGCCGCTCATCGCCGTCAACGACGTGCTCTACCATCACCCCGACCGGCGCCAATTGCAGGACGTGCTCACCTGCATCCGCGAGCACCTGACGATCGAGGAGGCCGGCCGGCGCCTTGCCGTCAATGCCGAGCGCTATCTCAAACCGCCCGCCGAGATGGCGCGGCTGTTCCGCGCTGCGCCGGAAGCAATCGCGGAAACCGCGGCGCTCGATCGGGCGCTGACCTTCTCGCTCGACGAGCTGCGTTACGAATATCCCGACGAAATGCGCGCGGGCTTTGCCACGCCGCAGGACGCGCTCGTGCATCTGACCTGGCAAGGCGCGGCCGCGCGCTATCCCGATGGCGTCCCGGAGAGCGTGCGCCGCTCGCTCGCGCACGAGCTCACCCTGATCGCCGAGCTGAACTACGCGCCCTATTTCCTCACCGTCCACGACATCGTCCGTTACGCGCGCTCGCAGAATATTCTCTGCCAGGGTCGCGGCTCGGCCGCCAACTCCTCGGTCTGTTTTTGTCTCGGGATCACCGAGGTCGATCCCAACCTGCACAATCTTCTGTTCGAGCGGTTCGTTTCCGCCGACCGCAACGAGCCGCCGGACATCGACGTCGATTTCGAGCACGAGCGGCGCGAGGAGGTGATCCAATACATCTATCGCCGTTACGGCCGCGAGCGGACCGGCATCGCCGCCACCGTGATCTCCTATCGCGGTCGCTCGGCCATCCGCGAGGTCGGCAAGGTGTTCGGGCTGTCGGAGGACACGATCGGGACGCTGTCCTCCTCGATCTGGGGGATGGGCGGCACTGTGCGCGCCGACGAGCTCGAGCGCGCGGGGATCGACCTCGACAGCCCGCGCATCAAGCAAATGCGCGCGCTGGTCGAGGAGATCCAGTCTTTCCCGCGCCACCTCTCGCAGCATGTCGGCGGCTTCGTCATCACCCGCAACCGGCTCGACGAAGCGGTGCCGATCGCGAACGCGGCGATGGACGAGCGCACCTTCGTCGAATGGGACAAGGACGATCTCGACGCGCTCGGCATCCTCAAGGTCGACGTGCTCGGGCTTGGCATGCTGACCTGCATCCGCAAGGCGCTCGCATTCGTCGAAACCCATTACGGCGAGAAGCTCACGCTCGCGACCATTCCGAAAGAGGAGCAAGCCGTTTACCGCATGCTGCAGCGCGCCGACTCGATCGGCGTGTTCCAGGTCGAGAGCCGTGCGCAGATGTCGATGTTGCCGCGGCTCAAGCCGGAAAATTTCTACGACCTCGTCATCGAGGTCGCGATCGTGCGTCCGGGACCGATCCAGGGCGACATGGTGCATCCCTATCTGCGGCGGCGACAGCAGCTCGAAAAAGTCGAGTACGTATCGGAAGAGCTGGAAGCCGTGCTCAGGAAAACGCTCGGCGTCCCCCTGTTCCAGGAGCAGGCGATGAAGATCGCCATCGTCGCCGGCGGCTTCACTCCGGGCGAGGCCGACAAGCTGCGGCGCGCGATGGCGACCTTCAAGCGCACCGGCACCATCGGCACGTTCAGGACCAAGCTGATCGAAGGCATGGTGGCGCGCAATTATCCGCGCGAGTTTGCCGAGCGCTGCTTCAGCCAGATCGAGGGTTTCGGCGAATACGGCTTCCCGGAGAGCCACGCCGCCAGCTTCGCGCTCCTGGTCTACGCCTCGGCCTGGCTGAAGTGCCGTTACCCCGATGCCTTCGCGGCCGCGCTGCTCAACGCGCAGCCCATGGGCTTCTACGCGCCGGTGCAGATCGTGCGCGACGTGCGCGAGCATGGCGTCGAGGTGCTCCCGGTCGACATCAATCTTTCCGGCTGGGACGCCACGCTCGAACCCGGTCCGTCCTCCTCAGGTGCGCGCGCCCGACACTCGCCTGAACCGGGCTCGTCGGCGCGCGACTCTGTAAGAGCGCGCATGCATCCGCTCCACCGCGAGATGGCGGATGACATCCGCACGACCCGCGCCTTGCGCCTGGGCCTGCGCAAGATCAAGGGTCTGGCCGAGCAGGACGCAAAGTTTATCCTCGCCAAGCGAAACAGACCCTACCGCTCGGTGCGCGAGCTCTGGCTGCGGACCGGGCTCTCGCCCCGCGTGATCGCCCGGCTCGCCGATGCCGACGCCTTCGGCTCGCTCGGCCTCACCCGCCGGCAGGCCTTGTGGGCGGCCAAGGCGCTCGGTCGCGTCGGCGGCAGCGACGACGATCTGCCGTTGTTTCGCGTCGACCGCAGCGATGCCGTCCGCCGCCCCAGTGACGTCGCGACAGCACCGCCAGAGCACGTCTCTTTGAGCTTGTCGCAGAACAGCGCCACGCATCCGGTCGGCTCCCCTCCCCACGCAACCCGGGCTTGCCCGGGTTGCGCATATGAGTGCGCAAGTCGGGCAGACCCGACTTGCGATGGGGAGGCGTTGGGGGTGCGGGTCCGCGCGCGCGCTCTCTCAGATGACGAGAGGGACGAGCAAGGCGCGCATCCACGCGAGCCCGAGGTCGAGCTGCCGGCGATGTCGCCGGGCGAGGAGGTCGTGAACGACTACCGTTTTCTCGAGCTGACCTTGCGCGCGCATCCGGCGTCGTTTCTGCGCGCCGACCTCGCCCGCCGCGGCATCATCCGCAACGCGGAGCTGCGCGCCGCGCCGTCGGGTGCGCGCGTCACCGTCTCCGGCTTCATCACCATTCGCCAGCGCCCGGGCTCGGCCAACGGCGTCATTTTCATGACCATCGAGGACGAGAGCGCGGTCGCCAACATCATCGTCTGGCCAAAGACGTTCGCGCGCTTTCGCCCGGTCATCCTGGGTGCGCGCTACGTGGCCGTGAGCGGAGAAGTGCAGCAGCAATCGGGGGTCATCCATGTCGTCGCGCGCAAGCTCGACGACATGACCGCGCTGCTCGCGCGCCTGACCGCGGATCCACCCCCGCTCGCCAGCGCGGCCCGCGCCGACGCGCTCAAGCGCCCGCACGACGAGAACATCGACAGCCGCGCCCGCGGGCGCCGCAATCCGCCGCGCATCGCCGCACCCGCGCAGCTCCCTGACTTGCTGGCCAGCGACCTCGACGTTCCCGCCCGCGGCTCGGCGCACGCGCCCTCGCGCCGCGGCGGCAGCAAAGTCGCGCGCTGATCCGCGCTCGTGTCCGCCGATGCCTACTGCGGCACCACGCCGTCGCGGCCGACGTTGATGCGCCCGGCCGAGAACGTTCCGTCCGCCTTCTTCGTGGCGGCCAGCACCGTGAAGCTCGCTCCCGGCTTGAGCTCGCTCCGCCCGGCGATTTCGTAACGCACGATCGGCACGCCCGGCGGCACCACGATCTTCTTCTCGCCGTCCTTGTACTTCACCGTAATCGTCGGGCCCTCGACGCCGGTCACCATCGTCCCCACCGTGCCGTTGGTCATGGTGCTGTTGGGTGCGCCGGCCCAGGGCCGATGTCCCTCGCCGGTACCGCGCTGCGAGTCGGCGAAGATGTGCACCTCCAGCGCCTTTTGGCTACCGTCGGCTTGCGGCATCGCCCCGCTGCCGATGAACGAACCCTCCTTGATGTCGGCCAGGGACGCCTTTACGACGCTCACGATCAGCGCGTCATCGGCGAGCGTCAGCGTCAGCTCGCCGCCGTCACGCGTCTTCAGCAACAGTGTGTTGCCGTCCACCTTCTCGATAGTGCCGCGCAGGCGGGTTGTGGGCGCCTGCTGGGCCCAAGCCTGCATCGCTGCCGCGGTCGCGGCGAATGCCGCAAGCAGCGCAGCTGTGAGTCCACGTCGTGTCATGGTGCTCATGCTCTCGTCTCCCGCAGAGGAGCGCGTGCCGCGATCGCCGGCACGCGCGCAGGCCGGGTCGCGGTTCGCTCACATCGGTGGCGTGACGCCGTCGCGTCCGACCGAGACGGCGGGCGCTTCGAGCGTGCCGTCGGCCTGCTTTTTGGCGGCAGCGATAAAGATCTTGGCGCCCGGCTTGAGCTCGCTCTTGTCGCCGGGAACGTAGGTCACGATCACCGTCTCCGGCGTCACGACGATCTTCTTTTCCCCTTCTTTGTATTTGAGCGTGATCTCGTTGCCCTGCACCCCCTTCACCATGTGTGCCACCGTGGCATTGGTCATGGTGCTGTTGGGCATCAGGTCCCAGGGCCGATGACCCTCGCCGGTGCCGCGCATCTGTTCCGGGAAGATGTGGATTTCGACCGCCTTCTGGCTGCCGTCGGATTGCGGCATGCCGGTAACCCCGATGAACGAGTTGTCCTTGATGTCCGTGAGCGGCGCCTTGACGATGCCGCGGACCGAGGCATTGTCGGCCAGCTTGATCTTGTAGGTGGTCTTGCCGTCGCGGGACTTGACGGTCAGCAGCGGGCCGTCGGCTGCCTCGACCGTCCCGCGCACGCGAACCGGCGGCGACTGCTGGGCGAAGCTCGCGGATGTGGCGACCAGCAAGGCCAGGCCGGCCACGGCGAGCACGCGTCGTGCGATGTGGTTCATGTCGTCCTCCCGAAATTCTGTCGCGGGCGAAATGCCCGGCGAATGAACAACCCTCGGCGGCTGCGCTTATTCCGGCCATGCGGGGGCTGTTTCGACATGACAGCAGCCCGCTGGCGCGCGCGCAAGCTCTCCCGCGGGCGGCTTTCGCAAACGTGAAGTCGATCAATAGAGGCCCGGCGTCGCACCGCCGTCGACCGCGATCGCGGTTCCCTGGATGTGACGCGCGCGGTCCGAACACAGGAAGAGCGTGAGCGCGGCGATGTCCTCGGGCGTGCCGAAGCGGCGCACGTTGCTTTTGGCAAGCGCCTCGTCGCGCAGCGTATCGATCGTCTTGCCGAGCGCGGCGGCGCGTTGCTGGTATAGCTGCTGCTGCCGCTCGGTGTCGGTATTGCCGGGATGGATGACGTTGACGTTGACATTGTCGCGATTGCCGAGCTTCGAGAGTCCCTTGGAGAAGTTGGCGACCGCGGCATTGACCGAGCCGCCGATCAGAAACTCGGCATCCGGGGTGCGGCCGGCGCCGCCGACGATGTTGACGACGCTTCCCGGCGCCGCCTTCAGCAGCGGCCAGAACAGCCGGGTGAGCCGCACGCAGCCGAAGAATTTCAGCGCGAAGCCGTCGACCCAGGCGCCGTCGGGCAGCTCCAGGAACGCACCGGCCCTTGTCGCGCCGGCGTTGTTGACCAGCACGTCGCAGCGCCGGAAGCGATCGTTGACCGCCTTGAACAGCCGCTCGCAGCCCTCGAGCTGGCGCAGGTCGCCCGCGACGGTGAGCGGCTCCGGCCCCTCCGCCGCGATCGCCCTGGCGGCGACGGCGAGATTCTGCTCGGACGAGGACGCCAGCACCGTCTGCGCGCCCTCGCGCGCGAAAGCGAGCGCGATGCCGCGCCCGATGCCGCGGCTGCCGCCTGAGACAACGACGATCTTGCCCGCAAACTCGCCTGGCATGTGCCACCCTCCCTGCTTGCCGGATCGCGTAACTATTACTATGCCGGCGACCAGCGAGGGAACAGGGCGGCCATGAAATCGATCTTCATCGATTGCAACAGCCAGCTCGCCCCGGTCTTCGCCCGCGTACGGCGCGGAGATGATCCGCCGATCGCCGTCAATACCGAAGCGTTCCAGTCCGCCGATCTGCCGCGGCTGCTCGCGGGCTACGACGTCTGCCTCGACGACCATTCCTACCTGCCGACCGCGGCGATGGCGTCCTGCGGCGGGCTCAAGCACGTAGTGTTTCTCGGCACCGGCGCCTCCAGCTACATGGACGTCGCGGCGCTGAACGCGCTCGGCATTACCGTGCATACCATCACAGGCTACGGCGACACCGCGGTCGCCGAGCATGCCGTGGCGCTGATGTTCGCCTGCTGCCGCGAGCTCGCGCGCATGGACCGCGCGGTGCGGGCGGGGGTGTGGGAGCCGCTCGAGAGCATGCAGCTCAAGGACAAGACGCTCGGCCTGATCGGGCTCGGCGGCATCGGCCTGGAGGTGGCGCGGATCGCGCGCGGCATCGGCATGAGGGTGATCGCCTGGAATCGGTCGCCGCGCCCGGAAGCCGGCGTGCCATTGCTCGGGCTGGACGAGCTGCTGGCGACCGCGGACGTGATCTCGCTCCATCTGGCGCTGAATGAGGAGACGCGCGGGCTGATCGACGCCGCACGTTTCGCGCGCATGAAGCCCGGCGTCATCTTCGTGAACACCGCGCGCGCGGCACTGGTGGACGAAGCGGCCTTGCTCGTTTCGCTCGCCAACGGTCGCATCCGCCATGCCGGGCTCGACGTCTTTCATGCCGAGCCGCTGCGGCCCGACCATCCACTCGCGCGCATGGAGAACGTGACGCTGACGGCCCATGCCGGCTTCCGCACCCTGGAGGCTTCGGAAACCCTGATGCGTCGGGCGATCGACATCGTGCGCGGCATCGCGGCCGCGCCCGCCTCGCCGTGAAACTTTCCCGCCGGTTTGCGGTTGTCATGCACTGATCACGGGAATGGATTCATGGCCGAGACGACTGCGCCGACCGTGGCGACACATGGTGCCGCCCGCCTCTCCTTGGTCGACGTCGACAGCTACAATGTCGAGCTCAAGGACGACGAGGGCTTCCTCGGGGACCGCGCCAGCAAGGGTGCCTTCCGCAGCATCCTGGAGAACTGGCGGAAACCGTTGCGCAAAGCCGGAAAGGACCCGTTCGGCGACGAGCCGACCGAGGAGCTGAGTAAGAGGACTCTCGATTCTTTGCTCACCAAGGGCGATCCTGAGGCTGCCGGCGTCTTGCAGGGAGCGATCGAGGACTTCGCGCAGGAGCTGGCGCTCGTTATCCGCCGATTTCTCAAGCTCAAGGCTTGGCGCGACACCGAGCGCATCGTCGTGGGCGGCGGCTTCCGCGCCAGCCGCCACGGCGAGCTGGCGATCGGCCGCGCCGGCGTGATCCTCCAGGCGGACGAAGTGCCGATCGAGCTGGTCCCCGTTCGCAGCGATCCCGACGAAGCCGGGCTCGTCGGCGCCTCGCACCTGGCGCCGCCGTGGATGTTCGAGGCGCACGACGCGATTCTGGCAGTCGATATCGGCGGCACCAATATTCGCGCCGGCGTCATCGCGCTCAATCTGAAGAAGGCGGACGACCTGTCCGAGGCCTACGTCTGGAGGTTCCAGCTGTGGCGCCACGCCGACGAAAAGAGGGTCACGCGCGAAGGCATGATCCAGGAGCTGGCCCGGATGCTGCAGACCCTGATCGGGCGCGCGCGAAAGGAAGGGCTGCGCCTCGCGCCGTTCATCGGTATCGGCTGCCCCGGCATCATCGAGGCCGACGGCAGCATCGACCGGGGCGCGCAGAATCTGCCGGGCAACTGGGAGAGCAGCCGGTTCAATTTGCCGCTGCTCCTGCATGATGAGATCCCCACCATTGGCAAACACGAAACCATCGTCGTCCTGCACAACGACGCGGTGGTGCAGGGCTTGAGCGAGGCCCCGTTCATGCGCGACGTGACCCATTGGGGCGTGCTCACGATCGGCACCGGGCTCGGCAACGCGCGCTTCACCAACCGGGATCCCGAGGGCGAGGATTGACGGCCCGGCCGCGGCGGCGACAATAAGCGCGCAGCCCGTCGCGGGGAGGAGGATGAAGCCGGCACCGTTCGCCTATGCCAAGGCTCGCTCACTCGCGCATGCGCTGGAATTGTTGGCGCACGACGATGCGCGGCTTCTGGCCGGCGGACAAAGCCTGATCGCCACGCTCAACATGCGCTTGAGCCGACCCGCGCTGCTGATCGACATCAACGGCGTGCCCGGGCTCGACGCAATCGCTGTGAAAGACGGTCAGGTCGAGCTCGGCGCGCTCGTGCGCCACGCGCAAGCGGAACGCTCGGGCGAGATCGCACGCCGGGCGCCGCTCATTGCGCGGGCGCTTCCGCATATCGGTCATCCCGCGATCCGTAACCGCGGCACCATCGGTGGCTCGCTCGCCTTCGCCGATCCCGCCGCCGAGCTGCCGGCGTGCCTCGTTGCGCTTGGCGGCGAGTTCGACGTCGAGGGCCCGCACGGCCGGCGAACGGTCAAGGCCGAGCATTTCTTCAAGGGGCTGTTCGAGACGGCGCTCACGGCGCGCGACGTGCTCACAGCGGTCCGGTTGCCGGCCGCGAACGCCGCCACCCGCGTCGGCTTCGCCGAGTTTGCCCGCCGCCACGGCGACTACGCGATGGTGGGGCTTGCCGCCTGCGCGCGCGCCGACGGCGGTCAGCTCAACGATCTGCGGCTGGCCTATTTCGGCGTCGGCACGGCGCCGCTGCGGGCGCGCCATGCCGAGCAGGCGCTGGCGCAGGGCGAGCTCGAGGAGGCGGTGCGTGCGCTCGCAACCGACCTCGATCCGCCCGATGATGTGCAGGCCTCGGGCGCGACCAAGATCCATCTCGCCGGCGTGCTGCTGCGCCGGGTCGCGCGGCAACTGCGGGAGGCACCGTTATGAACGCGCGGGTCCACGACATCATCGTTGCCGTCAACGGCGACGAGCTGCGCCAACGCGTCGACGCCCGCAAGACGCTGGTCGACTTCCTGCGCGAGGACGTCGGACTGACCGGCAGCCACGTCGGGTGCGAGCACGGCGTGTGCGGCGCTTGCAGCGTCCGTGTCGACGGAAAGGTGGTGCGCGGTTGCCTGATGTTGGCAGTGCAATGTGACGGCGCGCGCGTCGATACGATCGAAGGGGTCAGCGACGCCGGCGAGATCGCGGACCTGCAGCAGGCGTTCGTCGCGCGTAACGCACTGCAGTGCGGCTTTTGCACGCCCGGCATGCTGCTCAGTGCCCAGGAGCTGCTCGCCGCCGGCGGCATCCCCGACCGTGAGACCATCCGGGCCTATCTTTCCGGCAACTATTGCCGCTGCACCGGCTACCAGGCCATCGTCGACGCGGTGGAGGCGGTGGCGAAGGCGCGGGCGGGAACAGCGCCATGACCGAGCGGGACATCGAATGAAGATCGCCACCGATTCGCCTCCGACGCTCTCCGCGCTCGACCGGCCCAACTCCTATATCGGCCGCTCGGTGCCGCGGCCCAACCTCGCGCGCCTGACTCAGGGCCGCGCCCAGTTCGTCAGCGACGTGACACTGCCGCGCATGGCGCACGTCGCCTTCGTGCGCTCGCCGCATGCGCACGCGCGCATCACCGCGATCGCGACGGCAGCGGCCAAGAGCGCGCCCGGTGTGATCGCCGTGGTCACCGGCGCCGAGCTCGCAGGCGTGATCACGCCGTGGGTGGGCGTGCTGACCCATCTCAAGGGCATCAAATCGGCCCCGCAGCACGCGATCGCAATCGAGCGCGCGCGCTGGCAGGGCGAGGCGGTCTGCGCCGTGGTCGCGCGCAGCCGCGCCGAGGCCGAGGACGGCTGCGAGCTGGTCGAGGTCGCCTACGAGGAGCTGCCGGCGGTCACCGACCCGGAAATCGCGCTCGACCCCGGCACCCCGGTGATTCATCCCGAGCTCGGCGACAATCTCACCTTCGAGCGCGTGCTCGTCGCCGGCGATCCCGACCGCGGCTTGCGCGAGGCCGATGCGATGGTCGAGACCACCTTCGTGTTCGGTCGCCATACCGGGGTCACCAACGAGCCGCGCGCGATCGTGGCGGATTGGAACCCGGGCGAGGAGCGCCTGACCGTCTATCACGGCACGCAAGCGCCGCACATGATGCAGAACCTGTTCGCCAAGCATCTCGGGCTTGCGGAGCATCAGGTCCGCGTGATCACCAAGGACGTGGGCGGCTCGTTCGGCATCAAGGTGCACACCTATGCCGACGAGATGGCGACGGTCGCGCTCGCCAAGCTGCTCAAGCGTCCGGTCAAGTTCGTGGCCGATCGCATCGAGAGCTTCGTCACCGACATCCACGCCCGCGACCACCGCGTGCGGGCGAAGATCGGCATCAAGAACGACGGCACCATCACCGCCTGGGAGATCGACGACCTCACCGGCATCGGCCCCTACTCGGTCTACCCGCGCACCTCCGGCATCGAGGCCAACCAGATCGTCAACCTGGTGGGCGGGCCCTATACCTGCCCGAACTACCGCGCCCGCGCCCGCGTCGTATTCCAGAACAAGAACGTCATGTGCCAGTACCGCGCGGTCGGCCATCCGATCGCGACTGCGGTGACCGAGGGCCTGGTCGAGCTCGCCGCCGCCAGGATCGGCATGGACCCGCTGGAAATCCGGCGTCGCAATCTCATTCCCGACGACGCCCATCCCTCGAGCGGACCGTCCGGGATCAAGTTCGAGGCGCTGTCGCACCACGAATCGCTCGCCCATCTCGACGCCATGATGAACTATGCTGGGCTGCGCGCGGAACAGAAGCGGCTGCGCGCCCGGGGCATCCACCGCGGCATCGGCTTCGCCTCCTTCATCGAAGTGACCAATCCGAGCGCGGCCTTCTATGGCGTGGGCGGCGCGAAGATCTCGGCGCAGGACGGCGTCGCCATCAGGCTCGATGCGCAAGGCGCGATCATCTGCCAGACCGGCGTCACCGAGCAGGGCCAGGGCGCCGAGGCCGTCATCGCGCAGGTCGCAGCCTCATCCTTCGGCGTGCCGATCGAGCGCGTGCGGGTCATCACCGGCGACACCGACATCACACCCTACGGCGGCGGCACCTGGGCCTCGCGCGCGGCCGGCATCGGCGGCGAGGCCGCCTGGCAGGCCGGCAAGGCGCTGCGCGCCAACGTGCTCGCCTGCGCCGCCAGCATCCTGCAGGCCAAGCCCGACGATCTCGACATCCGCGACGGCATCGTCGTCGACCGCGCCAACGGCAGCGAGCGGCTGCCGCTCGCCGAGCTCGCGCGCATCGCTTATTTCCGCCCGGATACGCTGCCGCCCGGCTTCCAGCCGGAGCTGATGGTGACCCGCCACTATGTCCCGCGCGCCTGGCCGTTCGCCTTCACCAACGGCATCCAGGCGAGCTATCTCGAGGTCGACGTCGACTCCGGATTCGTCACGCTCATCAAGCACTGGTGCGTGGAGGACTGCGGCACCCTGATCAATCCGCAGCTGGTCGACGAGCAGATCCGGGGAGGGGTGGTGCAAGGCTTGGGCGCGGCGCTGTACGAACATTGCCGCTACGACGAGCGCGGGCAGCTCACCAACGGCAACATGGCGGACTATTTGGTGCCGATGGCGGCCGAAATGCCCGATATCGATATCGGCCATGTCGTCACGCCCACCGCCGATTCGGAATTGGGCGCCAAGGGCGCGGGCGAGGCCGGCACCGCCGGCGCGCCGGGCGCGGTGATGAACGCCATCAACGACGCGCTGCGTCCGCTCGGAGCGCAGCCGCTCACCGACATGCCTTTCACACCCGACCGGATCTTGCGGGCGTTGGGCAAAGTCGACAAACGGGGCTGAGAACCGGAAGGAAGCGACGATGGACATCAAGGTGGGCAAGCAGGCGATCGCCGAAGCCACGGAGAAGCTCAAGAACTGGGGGCGTTGGGGCAAGGACGACCAGATCGGCACGCTCAACCACGTGCGCCCCGCCGACATCGTCAAGGCCGCGCAACTGATCCGCACCGGCAAGGTGTTCGCGCTCGGCATACCGCTCGACAGCAACGGTCCGCAGACCGGGTTGTTCGGCGGACGTTTCAACCCGATCCACCAGATGCTCGCCACCGGCACCGATGCCATCGCCGGCCGGCAGGACTGGAACAAGATCCGCTACGCCGACGACACGCTCAACCTGTGTGTGCAAGGCGCCACCCATTGGGACGCGCTCGGGCACATCTTCTACGAGGACAAGGCCTATAACGGCTACGACGCCAAGCTCATCGACGCGAAGGGCCTGAACGTGCTGGGCATCGAGCATTCCAGGAACAAGATGGTGGGGCGCGGCGTGCTGCTGGACATCGCCCGCTTCCGCGGCGTCTATTGGCTCAACGACGGCCAGGCCATCGGCAACGACGAGCTCGATGCCTGCGCGAAAAAACAGAAGGTCGAGATCGGCCGCGGCGACTTCGTCATCATCCGCACCGGGCAGATGGAGCGCTGCCTCAAGGAGAAGAAGTGGGGCGGCTACGCCGGCGGCGACGCCCCCGGCGTCAAGTTCGAGAACTGCTACTGGTGCCAGGACAAGGAAATCGCCGCCATCTGCACCGACACCTGGGGCGTCGAGGTGCGGCCGAACGAGACCACGGAGGCGAACCAGCCCTGGCACTGGGTGGTGATCCCGGCCATGGGCCTGTGCATGGGCGAGATCTTCTACCTCAAGGAGTTGGCGGAGGACTGTGCCGCCGACCGCGTCTACGAGTTCTTTTTCTGCGGACCGCCGCTGGTGATCACCGGCGGCACCGGCTCGCCGATCAATCCGCAGGCGATCAAATGATACAACTCCGCTGTCGTGCCAGGCGACCGAGCATAGCGGGGGAGACCTGGGGCCCATAATCACGCGGTGCGTTTATCCGCAACGGTCCGAAATTATGGGTTCCGGCGCGCGCTCGCTTCGCTCGCTTGGCCAGGACGACAGCATTGAGAACGGAGACACGCGATGGCCCGCTATCTCAAGCGCGGAATGGATGCGAGCGCGATCAAAGCCGCCGACGCCAAGGTGCGCGAGACCGTCGAGCAGATCCTCGAGCGGATCGAGACCGGGGGCGACACCGCGGTGCGCGAGCTGTCGCAGCAGTTCGACAACTGGTCGCCGCCTGCTTTCAAGCTCAGCGCCGCCGAGATCGAGCGAGCGATCGCACGGGTCAGCAAGCGCGACCTCGACGACATCAAGTTTGCCCAGGCGCAGGTGCGCAATTTCGCGCAGAAGCAGAAGGAGACGCTGCACGACCTCGAGGTCGAGACCCTGCCCGGCGTCGTGCTCGGGCACAAGCACATCCCGGTGAGCTCGATCGGCTGCTACGTGCCGGGCGGGCGCTATCCCATGGTGGCCTCGGCGCACATGTCGATCGTGACCGCGCGGGTCGCCGGAGTGAAGCGCATCGCCGCCTGCGCGCCGCCGTTCAAGGGCGGTCCGCATCCCGCCATCGTCGCCGCCATGCATTTCGGCGGTGCCGACGACATCTACGTGCTCGGCGGCGTGCAGGCGGTGGCGGCCATGGCGCTCGGCACCGCGAGCATCCCCGCCGTCGACATGATCGTCGGGCCGGGCAACGCCTACGTAGCGGAGGCCAAGCGCCAGCTGTTCGGCCGCGTCGGCATCGACCTGCTCGCGGGTCCGACCGAGACGCTGATCATCGCCGACGACAGCGTGGACGGCGAGATCTGCGCCACCGACCTGCTCGGCCAGGCCGAGCATGGGCCGACCTCGCCGGCGGTGCTCATCACCAATTCGGAGAAGCTCGCGCGCGACACCATGCGCGAGGTCGAGCGGCTGCTGGCAATCCTGCCCACCGCCGACGCCGCCGGCAAGGCGTGGGCGGATTTCGGCGAAGTCATCGTATGTGCGGACGAAGCGGAGATGGTGCGCGAGGCCGACCGCATCGCCTCCGAGCACGTGCAGGTGATGACGCGCGAGCCCGACTACTTCCTCGCCAACATGAAGAATTACGGCTCGCTGTTCCTTGGTCCGCGCACCAACGTCGCCTACGGCGACAAGGTGATCGGGACCAACCACACGCTGCCGACCAGGAAGGCGGCGCGCTACACCGGCGGCCTCTGGGTCGGGAAATTCCTCAAGACCTGCACCTATCAGAAGGTGCTCACCGAC
>DATBKV010000154.1:0-1759 GCA_036555745.1 Xanthobacteraceae bacterium
GAGGTGCGCGACGGGCGCGTCAAGCTTCTGCGGTTCGCGCCGCCGCAGCCCGGCCGTACCATCGGGCTCGCTTGGCGCCATACCTCGCCGCGCAAGGTCGATTTCGTGGCGCTCGGGCAGATCGCGACCGAGGTGCTGGCGACGGACGGGAAGCAATCGGCAGCCGGTGGCGTCGGCTAGCGCACGTCCCGGAAACAATGCGCGCGCGCGCGGCGATGTCCGCAGGCTCGTGCAGATGTGCATGCCGTTTTTCTGGTCCGTCGTTCCGCTCCGGCAGGGATGGGCGGCAACTGCCTCGAGCCTTGTGTCGCCGTCGCGGAGGGGCTGGGTAGGCGCCCGAAGCTCACGGGGAGGAGATCATGGGCAGGGTCCGCAGGCGCAGCAGTGCGAGTGAGTGCGCGGTCGCGAGGCTTGATTGCGCCCGTCGGCTAGCTCGGGGCTCGGGGCCATGACGCGCCTGCGCGATCTCGTTCAGCGCCCGCCGCGGCCGGCCATCCAACTTCCGGGATGGCTCGAATACTTGATATCGCTGGGAATCGTGTCGAGCGACGCGGTCGTCATCGAGCGGCAGCGGTGCGTCAATGTTGCGGCATTTGCCGTGGCCGCGACCGCGCTGTCGCACCTGGTCATCAATGCCGTGCACAACTTTCACGGCTTCGCCCTCGTGAATGCGGACAATGTCTTCATGCTGTTGATTGCGCTGCTGGTGCCGCGGCTGCACCGTTTCGGCGATCATGTTGGCGCCATCGCGCTCGCGCTGGCGGTGCTGTTCGGGCAGATGTTCATCGTCTGGTCGCTCGGACGCAGCAGCGAGCTGCACGTCTACTACGCGCTGGGCGGGGCGATGCTGTTCTTCTTTGGGGTGGAGAACTGGCGCTTGTTCCTCGTCCTCTTCGGCCTCTACGTCGCCGCACTGGTGATCGCGCTCAACTTCGCGCCGGCCGCCGGGCTCGCGGTCCCGGAGGATCGGGAGTTTCGCGACCTGCTGTCGAGCCAAGCCATGATCAACGCCGCGGCAATCATCGCGGCGCTCATCTTCTATGCGCTCTGGGATCGCGATCGCGCCAAGCTGGCCCTGCAGCACGAGCACGAGCGCTCGGAAGCCTTGATCGCGACGGTGATGCCGCAGGCGATCGCCGCGCGTTTGAAGTCGGGCCGGGAGGAGCGCATCGCCGACAAGATCGAGATGCTCAGCGTGATGTTCGCCGATCTCGCGGGCTTCACCGCCGCGGCGCACGATCTTTCGCCCGAGGAGGTGGTCGACTTTCTCGACCGGCTGGTGCGCGCGCTCGACGCGCTGTGCGAGCAGCATCAGGTCGATAAGATCAAGACCATCGGCGACAGCTACATGGCCGCAGGCGGGTTTGACGGCCGCGCGGCCGCCGCAGCGGTCGCAATCGGCCGGCTCGCGCTGGCGATGATGGACGTGATCGAGAACCAGCCGCCGCTCGGGTGCCGCAAGCTCAAGCTGCGGGTCGGCATCCATTGCGGGCCCGCGACCGCCGGCGTGATCGGCGACACCCGCTTCTCCTACGACGTATGGGGAGACGCGGTGAACACCGCCTCGCGCATGGAATCCTACGGCGAGCCCGGGCGTATCCAGGTCAGCGAGGCCTTCCATGCTCTCACCAGCGACGTGTTCGCCTTCGAGGAGCGCGGCGCAACCGAAATCAAGGGCTTGGGCGTGCGCAAGACGTTTTTCCTGCTGGCGGCGCGCGGCTGAGGCGTCCGCGGGCGGCGGTTGCTGACGACATGCAAA